>CASEPW010000108.1 GCA_949289925.1 uncultured Mycoplasmataceae bacterium | reverse complement strand
TATATATTTTAATTAATTAATTATATATTTTTTTAATGCTGTTTTAACTGAACCGTATTCTTTAATTAAATCTTTATTGTATGCATCAACTAATATTCTTTTGTCGGCTAAAACAATCATTCTATTAGTCATTTCTTCTATACAATCAATATCATGTGAAATAATTACTAATGCAATTTTATTCTTATCACAAAAATCTAATATAAAATTTTGAATTTTATTCTTGATTGCAATATCTAGACCTGTTGTGAATTCATCTAGAAACAATACTTTTGGTTTACCTAATAATGATATTAATACATTTACTCTTTGTTGTTGACCGCCTGATAATTTAGACATTTTTGTATTAAATATCTTATCAATTTCAAAAATTGATATAGCTTCTAAAATTTCTTTTTCATTAGACTTATAATCTGTGTCGTTTAATTTTAATGAGAATTCAATTAAGTCTTTTGGAGTTAGTGAAGATGGAAATTGTAAATCTTGAAATTGTACTGAAATTTTTTCATATGGATTATTTTTGTATTCATAATTATATGAGATTTTACCATTCTTAGATTTCAAATAACCACATATAATAGAAACGCTTGTAGTTTTACCAGCACCATTTGGACCAACAAAAGCTAATCTATCATTTTCATATATTTCAAAATTAATATCTTCAAGAACTACTTTTTTCTTACCTTTTACTTTAAAGTACTGATGAAGATTTTCAACTTTTATTAAATAATCTTTTGGATATTTATTTTTGTTAATAAAGGTTTCAAAATTTTCATATGGATTTTTATCATTTTTAATTTGTTTGATCTTTATCATAATTACCTACTTGATCAATTGAATTTCTTTATATTATAAATCATAAATACAATACTTAAAACTGGTGGTAAAACTAAATTCAATATTTTGTTTCAATCATCATAAAGAGCAAGGACTTTTATTTTTTTAGTAGAAATGGAGATATCAATAATATTAAATGTATTTAAATTAAAAATACTATTTCCTAGCATAATAGTATCAAAATCAAAGTCAGGTGGCAATGGAAATGGTATTGCCTCAAGAATAGATTTTGGGAATTGTAATAAAATATTATTCATCAATCCCATCGGGTATGACATTGGTGATAATAAACAAATATATTTTAGTGGTGGAACAGTTGCAATAATAGACATTGGCATAAGCTGACCTGACAAGATTTGTGTTAAAAATAATATTGCCATACCAAGTGCTTGCGTCATTGCAGATCTTTTTAATATTACACCCATGAAAAAACCGATAGTAGATGAAAGAACCATAACATTAATTATTGCATATATTAATTCTCCTCAATTATAATAACTAAAATATGTTGGAGCATTTTTATTTAAGAAAATCGCATACAATAATGTAGTAAAAATAAATATAACAATATTGACAATAAAATAATAAGTAAATAAGATAAATGAAAATGATAAAGATGTAATTTTTGAAACTGCAATCTTTCTTAGAATAATTGAACTTTTAAATTCTACAATTAATAATGGTAATGAAATAAAAGAAATTGGTAAAATAGCAAAAGAATAATAAGTTGCTAAACTTGACCCAAACATTGATGGATCATTTTTATAGGTTCCTATAATAAAATAAACAATCATAAACATTAATGGTAATGATAATGACATAACAATACCAATTAGTGATTTAAAAAAATGTCTATTAATAAGTTCTAGTACTGAAAGCTCTTGATTAAAATTAGATAATTTTATTTTTATATTCATTTGTTTATTATATATTATTATTTACTCGTTCAATTAAATTTTCAAAGACTAATGCTAACAAAAATAAAAGATGAAACTCAAGGAATTATAAGATTCAAATTTTTTTGTCAAGCTGTATATAAAACTAATGGTTGAGATTTTGGATAATCTAAATCAATTCAATATGAATCAAGATAAATATCAAAATACTTCATCCTTCTGTTAATTTAATGAATGTAGGATTAGTGATATAATTAGGAATAGCACTAGGAACAATTGTAAATAATGTATTATTACACATACTTAATGAATATGATAATGGAGAAGCTAAAGATAAATATTTCATGATAGAACTTTCTAACATTACATTTGCGAAATTAATTGACCTACAAAAGCTAATGAAGCAATCATAATAGCAAACCCAATAGCTTGAGTAATAATAATTTTTTTACAAATAACACCAATATAGAATCCAAATGAAAGATAAGAAATATAGATATTTATGATTGAATATACCACTCCACCTTAATTGTGTAATCTAAAAGCATTATTTACATATTTCATAGAAAAATCTATAAAAAAGTAACAAAAAAGTAGCACAAACTATTGTAAAAAATAATAACCTATGATAATTAAACTAAATTTAAAAGAATTAATATTAGAAATTGCTACTTTTCTTAAAACAATTAAACTTTATAATCCACAATAGCAAGTGGTAATGTTATCAATGTTAATGGTAAGATAGCTAAAGAATAATATAGCGGTAGATTAAACATAAAATATTGAATTGTATCTCTATCAATATGATAATTCTATAAATACCCATAAATAAAATAGGTAGAGAAAATGCTAATAAAACACCAACTTTTGATTTAAAAATGACAATTAATTAATTGTAATAATGATAATTCAGTAGTAAATTGTTTTTATTATTCATACAATTTTAATTTATCATTTTTTAATAATTTTCTTCCAACTTTTGCATATGGTTTATTATCCAATGAAACTAAATCAGCAGTAAAATGCAAGTTAATATCAATTAATGCAGTTCCGATTCCATAGTAATCGATTGGTGTTTTATTCTTCTTAAATTCAATTATTTTATTTAAATTATTATCGCTTGTCGAAGTAATTTTTGTATGTTCAAAACCATTTTTATCCATTCATTCTCTTATAATGGTAATTAATTTGTGATTTACACCTTGATATTCTTTACCTTTAAATTTTAATTTTTGCAATGATTGATCAATCAATGTTTTTGATGTATCTATTCTAATTGATGTAATATTCTTATAGTATTTTTTGTCAATAGATGACAATGTTTTAATAATATCATTACCAAAATCAACTAACAATGAAACTTGAGGATACTCCTTAATGTAATCATTTAATAATGCATTCATATTATTTTCATATTGATGAATTAAAGCATGTGGCATAGAACCATATACCTTAACATTTTTATCTTTAATGAATGCAACATGAGAATAATTTGAATAATTTCTAACTCCACCAACATAAGCGGCATAACCATCATAAGGATGCAATAAGTAATCATCACTACGATCAGCCATATAAATTAATTGTTCTGTATTTATATGTTTTAAGATATTTCAACAATTGGTAGCGACAGATGAACGTCTTGCCAATACTCCATCAATAATATTTTCAAGTTCTGCAATTAAATAATATTTAGCTTCAATAATCAAAACAGGTTCATTGATATCAATAATTTCACCATCATTACGATGTCATATCCTAATTGAATTAAAATCTTTTCTTGACAAAAAAGTTTTTATAATTTGAATGACTTCATTTATTCCACAAAGCATATATGGCTCGTTATTAAAACAAATAAATTGTAGTTGTGATACATGAGAGTTATTATATTTTTTCAATAATGAGCTAGTTTTTGAAAAATAATATGTAGTATAAAATTTATTTTTTATCTCTTTTTTAGGAATTTTAATATCAAACATATAAATATTATATACTATTCTTTATTGAATAGTTTTCAATTTAAATTAAACATAACTAATCTAGCAATAGAAAAAATTATTGCTCCAATCATATAAATACTATATTGAAAGCTGAAAATACAAAAAAAGAAAGAAATTATAAAAAACAATAAATCAATTATATAAAAAGTAATTGATGCATATTCATACCATAACTGAACATTATACTCATTAAATAAATTTATTCAATTTAAGGTAGTCATTATTAAATATAAAATTACTGATATTGTATAAATTGAAAAAAATAATTGTTTATTATATTGTGGAAAGAAAATGTCTATAATAGCAAAAAACATAGTTGATAAAATCACTATGTTTAATGATCAATTATATTGTTTTTTGTATTTATTAATCAATGTCAACATTTACTAATGGTTTAAATTCAGGAGCTTTTTCTGCGTCTCAATTTTTGAAGTTAAATTCAGATTCTAATAGGTTTAGTTCTTCATCAGAAGCAATGTGCATTAATGCATTTGCAGATTCTTCTGAATAATCTTTTTGACGTTTTTCTTCAAGAATTGACATTAATGTTTTTGCTCTTGCATTTTTTACATCTTTTTCAAAAGCATCATCTGTTGGGAAACATGTTGCCATTTCTAAACCTGTAAATAATAAGTCTACTTCTTCAAGAATATATTCAACCATTAATGAAGCAGTTTCATCCAAAGAACCGCATTTAATTTTGTATCTATTTTTCTTTTTATTACTTTTTGATGAGAATACTTCACCATTTTTAAAGATTGTATTATCTGAAATATTTTTTGAATTAAATACATAATTCAATGAAGAATCAGTAATTCTATCAAATTTAAAGAAATCAGCATCTGCATCAAAAACTACATAAATTTTTGATCCTTCTTTTATCACTTGTCTAATGTTTTTACAAATTCCTGTTCAAGTTTTTAATCTTGATAAAGAGTGTTGTGCATATGGTGTAAAAACATTGTATGCATGTTTAGGATTATTAACAGCTAAAGAGAAGATGTTATTAAAGATATCATTTTGTAATCTAATGTTTTTACCATCAGGATTATTTAACACAAAGTTTAATTTTGGATCAGCAAATGTATCAACTACTAATAGATTAATAGAATCTTCAAATCTCTTTAATGATCTTCTAACATTAATATTGATTTCAGTATTTTTATCATTAATTTCCTCTTCTACTAATTTTGCTTCTCTAAATCATTCTCATGTTGAATTTGATAATGAGAAAGCTGCACCTTTATAGAAACCTGATAAAGTATTTGTATAAGATATTCTTCTAGCATCTTGTGGAATACCTGAATATGCATAAATACGATTATGAATATTGTATATTTTTCTATCGTATGCAAGAGTTCTTTTATCTAATACAAATTCAGGCATACCTGATTGAATAGCATTTAAAATAGAATTTTTTTCTAAAGATTTTGAGAATCTATCAAATACTCTATTTCATTCTTTAATCTTTTCTCTTGTACGTTTTGCAAATCTAGCATCTAGTTTCATTCAATAAATAACTGAAATTAATAATACAAAAGCTACAATCAAACAACCTATTGATAAAGCAATGATAACTGCAAATAAAATAACACCTGGAACGCCTGGAATTCATGAGCTTGTGTTATTTAAAATACCAGATAAATTAAATGTTGTACCAAAATATACACCAAGAATACCTGCAACACCTAGAATAAATAGAATAGCAAAGGCAAATCATAATTTAGTTGTTCTTCTAGCGAACATTCTTAAAATATGAGCATCATATTTAGATATATAGTTATTTCTAACTTTTTTATCTCTTGTATTTATATCAGATTGGTAATAAACTTTTCCAAAGTAGTCAAATAAACTATCTACTATACCCTGTTCAGTGTTTTCTTGATAATCTGAAACCACATCATAATTACTAGGTAGAGTGAATTTTTCTACTGGCGTTTGGTTTTGTTCGTTATTTTCTTTTTGTACTGGTTGAGTATTCATGGTAAAGTCCTCACAATTTGTCTATCATATATTATATATTAATTTTTCAAGCAAAAATATTTTTTGATAGAGACATATCTATATAAATACACTAGTATTTATTTGTTTTTAAAAGTTTTTCTTTTTCTTCTAAAGCTTCATAATAAAGTTCTTCAAGAGCATTTAATTTTGAACGTTTTTTAATCTTTAATTCAATTAATTGTTTCTTTCTTTCTTCTTCACTTGCAGGAATGCTAGTAGGTAATGATGAATCATTAAAGTCAGTTGGTTCGATGTTTAATAATTTTTTTGTTGGTTCAAATTTTTCTGTTTTTACAACTCTAGATGGACCGCATTTTTTAGAATTCATTAAAAATTCATTAGTCATATTATCATTTATTCCTCTATTAACATATTTAATTGTAGGTTCAGATGGTTTCTTCTTAAATCAGAATCTTTTTTTATTTTCTTCATCATTAGGCATATATTCAATATCACCTGCTGAAGATATTTTTTTTGTTAACTCATCTGTGTTGTAAACTTTTGTTTTTACATTTTCGTAACCTTGGTTAACAGATACTTGTTTAGTTTTATTAGTTGTAATAAATTTATCATCATTAATATCTAAAGAATCAATATCTAAATTTTCATCAAAAATCATTTTTGTAATACTAATGTTATTAGCATGAACTGGTTTTTGAATTCTTTCTTCTTCTAATTTTTTATCTAATGATGGTTTATAGAAAGGATCATACTTATTAGTAGGATCATATTTAGCAATTAAATTGTTAACTCTTGCATGACTTTCATAAACTTTAGATTGTAAATCTAAAGATAAATTTGCAAAATTAGGAGAATTATATTGTTCTTCTAAATCACGTCTTTGGTGATATCAATCTTCGATTTGTTCAACATTCATTTCATCATTACTCATTAATTTCACTGTTTTAGTAATGTTTGCTTGAATATCAGAATTATTTTGAATTTCAGATTGTTGATTATTTCTTTTTTCAATAATAATAGATTCAAGTTCTGCATCTAATGCATTAGTTGGCATGTAATTATCTTTCTTTTCTTCCACTAATGATTTAGTTAATAACTTTTCAACAAATTGTTTTTCTTCGACTCTAGCTTCATCACTATTAATATTTTTTTCTTCTAATTGATAAATAGAATCTAATAAATTTTCTGCAAAATCATATGGTTTTGATTTAACATTTGTCTCATTGTTTAATAACTTATTTGATTGGATAATTAAAACATCCGACTGAATAATTGTTTTAGAAAGATTAATTGCTCTTTCACAAATATTATTTATAGTATTTTTGTCGTTTGTAGTAACAATAAGTGTGATTTTATATTTAGATAAATAATTTTTAATATAACCAAATGTCGCAAACTGCATCATTTCTGAACCTGGAAGAATTAATGATTTCAGTAATATTATTTGTGGTTTTATTAACAATAATAAATATAAATTTAACAATTGTTTTTCGAAAGCATTTAACTCGATGGCACTTTTAGTAATAAAAGTATCAATTGTTAAAATTTTCAATAATTCATCAGGTTCTTTTTTTGCTATATTATGATTTGTTGTTAATGCCTTAATAACATTTAAAACAATTACATCTTTTTCAAGAATGCTATCAAACAAATTATAACCTATAAAAAATTGTGAACTTTTGTCATCAAAATACTCTACTTTACCTTTTTGTGGCAATATACTTTTAGCAATAATATCTAGTAACAAATGACAACTATTAATTTCATTATCATCAGAATAAATAACAGTATTTTGAAGTTGATTAAAACTTAAATTAATATTAGTTAAAATCTTTTCACCTTTATATTCCTGATTAATATCAATCAACTTTATAAGTTCTTTCATAATGCCTCCTAGAAATTACTAGTTTCACTAAAAATAATATTTTTTAATTTCTCAACATTTGAGTCGTTACAATATATATTTATTATAGATAAATAATTTTCAATTATTGAATCATTCTTATCAAAATTATATTTTTTAATCAACAAATTTAAAAATATAGCAATTGATTTAAAACATATCAATACAAAAGGATTTTTTTCTTTAATGCTATTATTAATAAATGAAGTAGTTGTAACATAGATTCTGTTGTAATTAATAATGTTACCATTTAAATCATTTATATATCTAATATAGAAGTTAGACATATAATAAATTAACATTAAATTTAATGAGTATTTTTTTTGTTCTAAATCTAATTGATTATTTGTTTTAAATCATTTAACAACATCTTTAAATGTAATACATAAATTTTCTAAATTTCATAAAGTACTTCTAATGTTCATAGTATCTTCAATCTTTAGAGATAACTTTACATTTTCATCAATTATGATATTGTCATTATTCAAAATATCAGTTAATAATATTTTAAAAAAATCATTTATATGATCATTTGAAACATTAGAATTCATATATTTAAATATTTTTGGTTCTAAAACATTTTCTAAATCATTAACCTTAATATTATTTTTTCTTAGCATTAAGATAGATTTAGCAATATACATTAAAACATCATAAAATACATCATCAGTTTCACGAGATAATTGATAATTAGAAATTATATTTAATTCATCGATTAAATTAATGATAGATACTTTTTTTCATCTATTAATAACATCATTATCAGTTATTTGTTTTTGGTTTTCGTCCAATAATTTTGAGGTAGATAAAATTTTTACGGTTTTATCAATAAATTTATAAACTATTTCATACTGTGTAGCATCTACATGTAATTTTCAATTATCATAAATTTCTTTATTATACATATTTCCTCGCAAGAATTATTATTTCATAACACTTTTAACTAAAGCTTTAAATTCCTCTGGTTGATTAATAGCTAATTCAGATAACATTTTTCTATTAATTTCAATATTGTTTTTCTTTAATTGATTCATGAATGCAGAATAAGTATATCCTTCTTGTCTAACTGCTGCATTAATTCTTGCTATTCATAATTTTCTAAAATCACTTTTTTTAGTTCTTCTGTCTGCATAAGCATATGTTGATGCTCTAACAACAGTTTGTTTAGCAATTTTAAAAGAAGTATTTCTTGTTCCTCAAGAACCTTCTGCTTGTTCTAATCATTTTTTTCTTCTTTGTCTTGTAACACTTCCACCTTTTACTCTCATAATTTCCTCCTATGTAATCTGATTATAAACATTGATCATATCTTTTGATATCTGATTTAGATACTAATCCATCTTTTCTTAAATGTCTTTTTGCTTTTGTTGTTGAACCTATTGCCATATGTGAACGATATGCATGTTTTCTTTTAAGTTTACCTGATTTAGTAACTTTAAATCTTTTGGCAACTGATTTTTTAGTTTTTTGTTTCATATTGTCTCCTTTATTTTTTATTTGGTACTATTATGCTTTCAAATCTAAATTCATTTGTTTTTTTTCTATCTTGAATAAGTTTCCCTTTTTCTTCAAGCATGCTCATGAATTTTTCATGAATTGCATCAATCATTTCAACCTTGGTTGCTAATCTACCTTTTGCTAAAATAACAAATAATACACGATTACCATCATCTAATCATTTTTTTGCATTAGTTGCTCTAACTAATAAATCATGATCTCCTATCAATGGTTTTATTTTAATTTCTTTTTGTTTAACAATGACTTGATTCTTTTTATTTTGTTTTTGTTTTCTTTTTTGTTCATACTTGAATTTACTATAATCAAGTATTTTTGTGATTGGAACTGAACCTTTATTTGAAATTAAAACTAAATCAAGATTTTTTTTATTTGCTTTTTCTAAAGCGATTGCAATTGGCATTTCACCTAAATTAACACCTTTGTCATCAATTACTATAACTATAGGCGCTCTTATTTGTTCATTGATTGGAGCAGTATCTCTTTTTGGTTGTTGATTATTCACTTGTACCTTCCTAATATATTTTTGTGTATAAAGATAAAAAAGAGTATTTGAGTGCATATTTACCCAAATACTCTTAAAATATAAGCATTTACCTATGTTGACAAAACAACATCAGGTGAGTAAAAACCACTTTCTTTATACGTATAAAGTATAGCACAATTGAAATAAATATAATTATTTATTTCTTCTTCTTTATCATTGGAAAGTTAAAATTTAACACTTTCATAGGATTCTTTGGAAAGTTAAAATTTAACACTTTTATAACTATAATTACTAGT
>CASEPW010000107.1 GCA_949289925.1 uncultured Mycoplasmataceae bacterium | reverse complement strand
GAACTAGAATATACCCAGGTTTAAACGTTGGAATGGGTAAAGATCATACTTTATTTGCTTTATCAGCTGGTATAGTTAAATATTCAAGATTTGGAGACAACAAAACAAAAGTTTCAGTAATTTCTTCTGTTGATAAAAAATAATAATTTATGTACATATATATTTTATAATATATATGTAATAATAATTTATGTCTAAAAAAAGAAAAATTTACAATAAAATTATTTGTTTTTTCATTCCTGTTTCTATTTTGACAGGGATGTTTTGTTTTATAAATACCAAAACTATAGTAAACAATGTTGATAATAATGCAACAATTATTAATAGTGCAAAAACTTCAAGTAACACTACAAATATAGTTGTTAAAAGTTCATTGAATAATTCAGAAATTTTTGCAGGTAAAATTTTCCATGGATTACTTGATTCAGACAATAATCAATTTTTTCAACAACAAATATTTGATAATTTTTTAGAAATAGAAAATCCTGTCGAAAATGTTACTACAGTTAAAAAGGTAGAATGTATAGATTATAAAGATAATGAAGGAGTACTGGTTTTAAATGCTCAAGTTTCGCCATATTTAAATGCTGGTACTGTTTCCCCTAATTTTTCACCAAAACAAAGATTTACAATTAGAGGTTTTAAAAAGTATGATGCAGCGACAAATGTTGTGATAAATCCAAATCATCCTACAAATAGAAAACCATCAGAAATTGATGAATCTAATATAGATCAATATATTTCAATTATTAATTTACCTAATGATTATGAAAAACAACCTAAATTATCATATAATTTTTCTCCAAATGATAACACTGGTGAATTGAGGGTTGATGTTTCTTTAACAACTGCAATTGTTGAAAATCCAACTAATAGTACGTTTTATTATAAAGATGATAAAACTTCTCCAGTTAATTTTTCAGTAACAATAAATAATTTAGCAAGACAACCTGCTTCAATTATTCCTAAAAATAATCAAGAAATTGATGCGTCTTCATTAAATATTATTGCTGATAATGTTAATGAATCTAACATAAGAGATATGATTCTTTCAGTTTCTTCAGGATTACCATCAAATTTTGAAAAAGTATTAAATATATTTGATATTGTAATTATAAACAGAAACAATAATGATCGTTCTTTAACATTTAATGCAAAGATATTCAACATATACAATGATTTAGGTATATTAATTCCAAACAAATCTGATGCTATTACAATTTCAAATGTTAAACTTATTAACTTAAAGGACCCAATTAATACAACAGTTTCAGTTAAAAAAAATGGAGATAGTAATGTTTTAGCTCAAGATGTTTTTGAAAATAAGATAGATAAACAACTAATTGATGAATATCTTAATGTAAATAATCCTCCAAAAGATTATTTTAGTTTAAGAATTGATCAAAAATCATTTAATAATAAAACAGGTTCTTTATATTTAGATGTTGTAATGAGCAACTATTATCAAATGGGTTCAATAGTTAATGCTGATTCAAAAGTAATTAAGTTGACAATTGAAGGTTTTAAAATAGTTTCACCATCAGTTACTACAGTTAAAACTGAACCAAAATTAATATTACCATCTGAGGTTAATTTTGATGATGAAAATAATCCTAATTATGTTGGTATTTTTGTAAATAATGAATCATATCCTGATGGAACTATTTTTAATTATAGAAAAATGGATGTTAATAATAAAACAGGGGAATTATTAATAGAATTTTCACCATCTATGTGATATAACGGTGATGGGATTTTACAAAAACAATCTTTAAATAATCTAAATAAAATAGCTTTAAATATTAATAATTTTAATCAAAGACAGCCAACTACTGTTACTTTAAATAAAGATGCAATAGCACCAGAAAAAATAGAAAATATTTATGCTTCAGATTTAATTGATGATGATATAAAAAGTTTTCTTACTTTTAATTCTGCACCAGATTCATTAAAATACAAAATTAGCAATATAATTGCAAGAAATTCATCTAGTTCATTAATGTTTGATGTAACACTTACAAATTATTATGACTCAAAAGGAGTTCTTACTACTACTCCATCAGTTCCTATCAGTTTTAAAATTGAAGGTTTTAAATTTAGAGGGAAAAGTCATTTTATACAAAAAGATGAATCAAAAAATGTTTTACCTTCTGAGGTTAATGAAGGTAATTGACAAAATTATATAAGTATTGAAAAATTTCCTGAAAATACTTCTTTTTCTTCAATTAAATTTGAACCATACAATAAAGAAGGAAAACTAAAATTTTATGCAATACCTTCAAAAATTTTTAATGATTCAGGAAATGAATCTAATAATGTTAAAAATGAAGTTTTTGAAATCACACTTACAAATATGCAAATGAAATCGAAAACAATAGTTAACCCTGTGTTAAAAGATTCAATAAATTCAAATACTTTATTTAATTTCTTTCCACAAGAATTAAATAATAAAATTATGAATGAAAATAAAAATCCCAAAGATGTTTTAAAAGATTATATTTCATTTTCAAATCCTTATAGCGATTCATTATCTGACTTTGATATTATTTACAACCCAAAATTAGATATAGAAACAAATTTTAATAGTATTGCAGGTTCAATAACTTTTAAAGTTGTATTAAATAATTATTATGATGATTTTGGAAACCCTATATTAAATAAACCATCTTCTCCAATAATCATTACTATTAATGGATTAAAAAAAGTAGTTCCAAATTATTTAATACTTGCAGATGTTAATAAAAATCTTTCTTCAATTGATCCTATTGATTTAATTGAAAATCCACATTTAATTACTAATTTTGTTACTTTTGCTCAACAAACAGATATATCATATTCTCAATATCAAGGGCCTGAATATGAAATCTTAAATGTTACATCTGCTAGTAGTGGAGGAGATGAAACATTATTCAATCAAGGAATAGTTTCAATAGAGTATAAAATTAATAAATATTTCAATGATGAAGGAGTTTTTGTTGATGTAAACAAAGACGGCATTTCAAATGGAGACACTACTAATTGAACAACATTTACTTTCTCAGTTGGAGGATTTAAATCAAGAATTAATTCATCAAATACTACAGATTTTTTAATGTTAATATTAATCATTATTGTTGTTTTACTTGTTATCATTGTATCTATTATTTGTTTTGGTTTCTTATTTAGAAAGAAAAGATATTATATTAATGAAAATCATAATAGAGGTTTAATAAATGCAGATGAAACTACAATCCCATTAGTTATAAAAACTAAAGATAAGATTATAAATTCTCGTCCTAAATTAATTCCATTATTAAAAGAAGAAAAGGCTCCTAAACCTTTTAAACAATATAAACCAGTAAAACAAAAAGAAGTAAAAGTTAAACCACCAAAAGAACCTATTTTACCAGGTCAAAGAAAAAGAGAAGCATTAGAATCAATGAATAAGTTTGTTAATGAATCAAAAAATAAAATTAAACAAACTTTTGATATGAATAAAAATATTCCTATTAATGAACCTTTTGAAGTTGACAATAAATGATATTTCAAAAACGAAGAGGGGAAATTCTTTATTGCAAACGAAAATAATGAATGATCTGAAACTAAAAAACCTAAAATTAAGAAACAAAAGAAGTCAAAAAAACAAGAAGAACAAGAAGAAAAATAGTCAAAAAATTAATTTTAATATATAATATACAAGTTAATAATACTTGTATATTATTACAACTCTTGTCCGAGTAATAGGACTTTAACCATAAGAGGAGAAATAAAATGGCAAAATACGAAATAATGTTAATCGTATCTGGTTCATTAGAAGAAACTGCAGCAGATAAAGTTGCAGATGAAATTTTAACTTCACTTAAAAAAACAAAAGTTGAAACAAAAAAATATGGTAGTAGAAAGTTAGCTTACATTATTAATAAAAATGATCATGGTTACTATTACCAATATAATTTTGAAACAGATGAAGTTCCTTTAATTAATGAATTCAGAAGATTATGTTTAATTAATAAAAATGTTTTAAGACACTTAATAATTAATCTTGAAAAAGATTATGGTTATAGAGAATCTAATAACCCTAAAAAAGTTGCAGCAGCACAAAAAAGAGCAGAAATTACAGCTGAAAGAAAAGCTCAATATGAAAAAGCAAAAGAAGCTAGAATGGCTGAAATGAATGCATCTACAGCAGCATCTACAACAAGTAAAAATGTTGAAGAAGAAGCAGTTGCTGAAAAAAAAGAAACAACAAAAAAATCAACAACAAGTAAGACAAAGAAAACAACTAAAAAAGAATAATTATGAATAAAGTTTTATTATTAGGTTATTTATCAAACGAACCTGAAACAAGAGTTTTTGAATCTAAAAACAATAGTGAAGAAACTATGTTAACTAAAATAAATATTGCTGTTAATGATCTTAGAAGTAGAAATGTATCATATTTCATTAATTGTGTAGCTTGAAATCAAACTGCACAATATATTGCAGAAAAATTACATAAAGGTGATTTTGTTGCAATTGATGGTAGATTAACAAATAGAAACTATGTTAACAACGAAGGAAAAAAAGTTTATATTACTGAAGTTGTTATTGATTCAATTAGAAATTATGGTTCAAAAAAAGCAAATTCTGAAATTGAACAGCAAGATGAAAGTGAAATAGTTAATAATGAAGAAGAATATGTAACTATTGATAATAATGAAAATGATTCAAACGATTGAGAAAATGATTTAATGTAAGGAGAAAATTATGGCATACATGAATAAAAAACCAAGAAAAAAATATTGTAGTTTATGTGCAAAAGGAATAATTAGTGTTGATTACAAAGATGTTGATTTATTAAAAAAATACTTAAATCAATCAAATAAAATTATACCTAAAAGATCTTCAGGATGTTGTACATCACACCAAAGAAGAGTTGAAAATGCAATTAAAAGAGCTAGAATAGTTGCATTATTACCATTTGTTATTGAATAATTTAAAGGATTTACTATGTTATTTAATTCTGAACAACAACAAAATAATGAAACAAAATTTCAAGCAAGTGCTGTAAACGATTTAGGTCCAGTTAAAGTTACAACATCACAAAAAGTTTTATTTATTTTTTTATGTGCAATAACTTTAGGGATTGCATATTTTTATTTCAATATTAAGAAAGTTAACTGACTTAATTCTATTCAAAATAAAATTAATGAATCTGCATCAGGTATTGATATTCAATTACAAAAAAGATTTGATACTTTAACTAAATTAGTTGCTGCTGTAGAAGGTCAAACAAAGTTTAATAAAGAAGTTTATGAAAACATTGCAAAATTTAGATCTGGAATAGCAGAAAATGATTTAACTCAAAAACAACAAGTAATTGATAAAATACAAACAGGTTTATCTATGGCTTTCGAAAACTATCCTCAATTAGGTGCTGATGAATCAATTCGTAGATTAATGACTGAATCTACAATGATAGAAAAAGAAATTGCATCTGCAAGAAGATTATATAATGCTGATGTTACTCAATTTAACACTGCAATTTATAACTTTCCTACTAATGTAGTAATCGCAAAAAAAGGATATCAAGGATTAAACTTATTTAAAACTGATGAATCAGTTAAAAAGGATGTAGAAATTAAATTTTAATTATGTCTTCTAGTAAAAATATAACATTATGAGAACAAGAATTTCTTCCACAATATAAAGATATTTTTGATAACACAAAAGACAGTTGAATTTCTCATGAAGATATAAATATTTATACAGATTATCAAAATAAATATGAAAAAGAAAAATTAAATTACAAACAACAACACAATTCTTTTTTATATTTTTTTTATTTAATTATTGTTCTACCTATATCATTCATTACCATCATTCCTGCTTATTGAGCTTTTAAGAAATATAAAGAATTAAAAGCTAATAAAGAAAGATTGATTAAAGCAATTGATGATACTAAAAACAAAAAATTAGATGTTCATGCTCAAATTCTGAAAAACATTAATTTTTTAGAAATAGTTAAATCATTCTCAGAAATAATTAAATATGAACATAAAGGTCCAATACCATCTAAATTAGTTGAAGAGATGCAATATCTATCATTATTTGATTTATCAAATTATGATAGTAATTCAAATTCATATAATTCATCTTGAGGAGTGATTGATAATAAAATTGTTATTCATGCATCAAAACAACAACATCAAAAATTTAATAAAACATATAAAGGTTCACAATCGGTTTCTTATTTTACAGTTGATTCTCAAGGAAAATCAGTTGCTAGATCAACTATTGTGACAGCATCATATACTCATCCTGCATTTGATATCTTTAGTGAGAGATTTACATTTTCTTTTATGGAATCTTGTAGCAACCTAGAATTTAAATATAAAGGTACAAAATCATTATTTTCTAGACATAAAAATGAATACTCTCCACTAGAAAATTCTGAATTTGAAAAAAGATATAAATGATTTAGAAATGATGACATTCAATTTAGAATGATTTTCACTCCTTACACACAGGAGATGTTTTTACTAGAATTGGAAGATAAAAAAGAGGTTCCTCCTGAATTACAATGAGGTAAGACATCATCCTTTTTTCATAATAATTTTGATACTATACAATTAGATTACATAATATATAAAAATATAGGAAGTATTTCTCAAATCTTTTTATTAGATCCAGATAAAAATATAAATGATTTAATTTCAAATATCTATGATTCAATAATATCTTATTATTATGGTTTATATAAAAATATGAATTATTTATTTTTAACTACTATTATGCCTTCAGAAAATCATTTAACTATTATTAATGCTGTTGAGCAATCAAAAAAGAAGATTAGTAATCAAAATAATTATTTTTTTGCTCACAATATATTAAGTGAATTTATAGGTAAAGAAATAATACACAAAGATACAAATTGTTTTAATAACCTTATTGAAACAAATACTCAAAAAATAGGAAATTGTGACATCTATATTTCTACAATGGAAGGTTTGACATATAAAATTGTAAAAAAAGTTACATATGTACCAACATATTCACCAATCGCAAATAAAACTGTAAATGTTCCAGTTGAATATGATGATTACATTCCTATGAATGCTAATGCTAAGGTCGCATATGGTTATATAAATAGTGATAAATATTATTTTAATATTCCAGAAATAGGTATAAAAACAAATATAACAAATGATAATTTATTGTCACTTATTAATGACTTGCCAGCTAATACAGAATTAGTTTTAAAGGATGGAATAATTGCTTTTTTATTCTTAAATGATATTGATCAAGAGTCTATTTGTAAAATTGTAGAATCAATTAATAATCAATAATGATTTTATAATATGTTATCATTAGTTATAGTTATAAGGAGAAAAAAATATGGCAACAATGATTGATGCAAAGGATTTAAGAGCTGGTAATGCTTTTAATTATAAAGGTAATCTTTACCAAGTTATTGAAAACTCATTTAATAAAACCGCAATGAGAGAAGGAATAGTTAAATGTAAAGTTAAAAATTTAAGAACAGGAGCAATAACTGTTGAAGTTCTAACTGGTGAAAAATTAGAACAAGTTATTTTATCAAATACAAAAATGAATTATTCATACAATGATGGTTCAAATTTTATTTTCATTGATAATGAAACATGAGAACAAGTTGAAATTCCTGCACATTTATTAGAATGAGAAAAAAATTTCATAGTTGAAGGTAGTGAAGTAAATATATTAAGAAATGAAGATGAAATATTAGGTATTTCATTACCTGACCAAGTGGTAATGAATGTAAAGGAAGCAGAAGAAGCTGTCCAAGGAAATACAGTTACAAATGTTACTAAAAAAGCTTGATTAGATACTGGATGAGAAATACAGGTTCCACAATTTATAAAAACAGGCGAAAAAGTTGTAATTGAAACCACAAGTGGTAAATATGTAAGTAGAGCAAAATAATGACACAATGAGAAAAAAGAGTTAAACTATTTCAATATATTTACTCTTGCTTAATTACTGATGCAAGTAAGGATGAAATTTTAAATAAGCATATAGATGAAGAATATGAATTTGATATCTATTGATTAAAAATAATCGAATATATTGCTTCGCATTATGATGAAATAGTTAATTTAATTTCTTCTAATATTTCAAATACATGAACATATGATAGATTATCTTATACAGATAAAGCAGTTATGTTTTGTGCTGTAGGTGAATATAAAACTCACAATATAGATAAGGCTATTATTATTGATCAATCATTAATAACTGCAAAAAATCATCATATTGACGATTCTTATAAATATATAAATGCTATACTTGAAAAGATACTTTAATGCAAAAAATTTTTATTAATGAAATTCCTAAAGATCAAAGAATTATTTTGGATAGCCAAAAAACAAAACATTTTTTGAAAGTGTTAAGAATGAAAAAAAATGATCAAATAATTGTTGTTTCTAATAATGAAAAATATTTAGCAACATTAATTAATACAACTCCTTGTACTTTTAAAATCAATCAAAAAATAGATAATAAAACTAATAATAATTTTGAAATAAATATAATTTTTGGAGCAATCAAAAGTAAAAACTTAGAACTTGCCATTAAAAAAGCAGTTGAATTAAATGCAAATAATTTTTATATATATTACTTTGATTATTCTCAAAATAATGAAAAATATAATATGTCAAGATTGCAACAAATAATTTTATCAGCAAGTGAGCAATCAAATAGAGATAATTTAATGAATATTAAAATTATCTATGATAATGAATTAATTAATATTTTAAATAACAATGATATAAACCTTGTTGCTCATTTTGATAAAAATGCAAAAACAATTAGCTCAACACTTAATTCAAATCATAATAAAATTGGAATTGTTATAGGCCCAGAAGGTGGGTTTAGCCAAAAAGACTTAACTTTATTAAATAATAAAAATAATTGTATAATTAGTTTAACAAAAACAATACTTAGAAGTGAAACTGCATTGATATATGCGTTGTCAGTTATTAATGAAACTAAACTCGGAGGGGAATGTGAATATTAGAAGAGGGATTAACTATTTATTATTATTATCTAATTGAGTTATTGCAATTGGTATTGTAGTTGTTTTAGGAATATATTTATTTAATAAAGATCAAAACAATTTAAACACATTTTATCACTCAATGAATTTGGCAATTATTTCTCCTGTAGTAGCAGAAGTTGTTTCATCATTATTGTTAGGTTTATATGCTTATTTATTGAATAAATTCTTAAAAAAAGACAATAAATTAAATCCGAAATTATTTTCATTAATTAAAACATCATCTTTAATTGCTTTATTTAATTTACTTATTCCATTTATTTTAGTTATAACTGCATTATCAATTAATTACTTAGATAAATTAACTATTTTAATTTTAATTTGTGTTGCTTTATCAATATCAATTCTTATAGGATTATTTATTTCTGGTTATACAAGTTATATCAATTTAAGAATTTCTTATAGTGAAGAGAAGAGAAAGACATTATTAAATAATATGGAACCTGAATTAAAAATGTATAAGGATGATACAAAATATAAAGATGATAACACAAAACAAAAATATGAAAAAACTAATGATCAAGATAAGGATAAATTAGCTACATCAGGAACATTTGGAAATGAATAATATTAGTAAATATCACACATTCGCAATTCATACATTAGGTTGTAAAGTAAATACTTATGAATCTCAATCTGTAATTAACCAACTTTCATCACATGGATTAATACAAGTTGATTTTGATTCTTTAGCAGATATTTATATAATTAATACTTGTTCAGTTACAAATACAGCTGATTCTAAATCGAGAAATATAATAGCAAGAGCTAGGAAAAAAGCTCCTCATGCATTAATTATTGTTATGGGTTGTTATTCACAAGTAGCATATGATGACATAGCTAAAAAAATAAATGTTGATATCATTATAGGTAATAAATATAAAAATAATATTGTTTTGCTTATAAATCAATACTTAATGGAACAAAAAAAACTTATTAAAGTTGATAATTTAATGTTAGAAAAACAATACGAATCATTAGTTGAATCATCATTTAGTGATAGAACTAGAGCTTTTTTAAAAATTCAAGATGGTTGTAATTTTATGTGTTCATATTGTATTATTCCATTTTCTCGTGGTAAACAAAGATCAAAATCTCTAGAATCGGTTATTAATGAAATTAAAGAATTTGTTAAAAAAGGTTTTAAAGAAATAGTCTTATCAGGAGTAAATACTGCAGGTTATATTGATGAAAAAGGTAATAATTTTTATTCACTTTTAAAAGCTATTAATGATTTAAGTGGAGATTTTAGAATTAGAATTTCATCACTTGAACCATTTCAAATTACAGATGAGATCATTGATTTAATCACAAATAACAAAAATAGATTTTGTTCTCATTGACATATATGTATTCAATCAGGTAGTGATAAAATATTGAAAGCAATGAATCGTAAATATTCAATAAAGGAATTTATTGAATTGACAAATAAAATTAGAGAAAAAGATCCGTTAGTAAGTATTAGTACAGATTATATTGCGGGTTTTCCAACTGAAACTAATGATGATCATATTGAATCATTAAATAATATAAAAAAAATAAATTTCTCATTTATGCATGTTTTCACATATTCTAAAAGAAAAAATACGCAAGCTTCATTGTTAGAAGATATTAATGGAAAAATAAAAAATCAAAGAACAAATGAAGCTATTGATTTATCAAGAAAAATGAATGAACAATATTTAAAAAAATTTATTGGTGAAAAAGTTATTGTTTTATTTGAAAAAGAACAAAACAATATTTATATTGGCAAATCATCACAATATTTTGAAGTAATGTATAAAAGTGATAAAAAACTAGATTTAAATGCTTTTTATGAACTAAAAGTTGAT
>CASEPW010000106.1 GCA_949289925.1 uncultured Mycoplasmataceae bacterium | reverse complement strand
TGTAGTTATAAAAACTGTTAAATTTTATCTTTCCAATAACAAAAAAAATTAATTTTTTTAATAAAATTTAACATATTATTTTTGTTGCTCATAAATGACGAACCAGACACAATACGATCAACATCATTTATATATAAGTCTATATTTTCTAAATTTACACCACCATCAATTTGCACAATTAATGCTTTTTCTTTTTTAATTTCATTTATTAACTTTAAATTTTCTAATGCAATTGGCATAAATTTTTGTCCACCCTTTCCAGCGACTACAGACATAATAGTTACAATATCTGATAATTCAATTAATTTTATAATTTTATTGATATTTGTTTCTGGATTAATGGCTATACCTACTAGTATGTTGTTTTTTTTCAAAATTTCAAAAGATTCTAATAATTCATCTTCATTGTTTCTAATTGCTTCACATTGAAATGTTATGGCTTTTATTGGCAAATTTTTAAAATAGTTTGCATATTTTAAAAAATCATAACACATTATATGAACTGTAATTTCAAAGTTCATTTTTATTATATCTTCAATACAATCTAATCTGAATGGTGCGACATTTTCAACAAACTTTCCATCCATTACATCAAAATGAATTGAGGTAATTCCAATTTTTTTTAATTCATCTAGTTGTGATAAATAGTTATATTGATCAAAAGCTAAAAATGATGGTTCAAGAACAACTTTTTTATTCATAATTAATAATTCCCATTATAAAATCATAAATTGCATTTGTATCATTTGGACCAATGATATATTTTCCATACATTTTTATATTGTCTTTTGCATTTCCCATAACAATTGGGTTATGAACATATTTAAAAGCTGCAATATCATTTCCTGAGTCTCCAAAGTAATATGTATCCTGATTGCTTATACCAACAAGTTCTTGAATTCTTTTTATAGCAAAAGATTTATTAATGTTGATATCATCGCATTCGATATAGCAATTTGATGCATCACCTATATGAACTATTTTTAAATGTTCAAATTTACTTTTAATAACTGGAAGAATTTTTTCCAAAATTATAGGCTCACATTTTATTGCTAAATGAAAAATATCCATGTTATTTACTTTATTTTCAATTTGACTTCATTGATCATAAACTAAATTTTTTGTTCCACCTTTAAAGAAGATAGGATCAGATATATCTGTTTTAGGGTTGTCTCCAAAATATACACGGTAAAAAACATTTTGATTAGAACATTGAAACTCTCTCTTAATCTCTTTTGCTGTTTTTATAAAATATTGAATTATTTCTCTGTCTATAGGTTTGCAATAAATATATTGTTTATTATTTTGTAAATCAGTAATTATTCCACCATTAATAGATGCTGCAATTTTAATATTTGGTAATACTGCAAACACTTCATCAAGTTGGCAAAAATTTCTCCCAGTAACTATTCCTACAATATGCCCTTTTTCAATAGCAGCATTAATTGCCTTAATGGTAGAGGGTAAAATATCACGATTTGAATTAGCTAATGTACCATCAACATCAAATAGAAAAAGTTTTTTCATTTTATTACCTAATTTAACATTTTTATTATATAATAAACTAAATGAGTCAATCAATAGAATTAACTCCAGTATTAAAAAATAAGAATTTACAAATTGATTCAGTTAATTTTTCAAACCAAAATTATATAGATCAATTCAAGAATATTGGTATTTATCCAGGCAACCAAATTTATGTTTGTGATAATAATTCCAATAATATCATTAGTGTCATTGTAGATAATATACAGTATGCAATAAGAGTATCTGATGCTAAAAACATTAAAGTAACAATTTTAGACTAATTATGAATTTAAAGCAATATTTATATCCAAACACTAAAACAAAAGATAAGTTTATTCTTTTAGGACCACCTAATGTAGGAAAATCTACATTATTTAATAAATTAACTTGAAAAGTTTCTTCAGTTTCAAATTTTGATAGATTTACAACTGCAGTAAATCAAGGCAATCTAAGAGGGGATAAAACTACTGAGATTATTGATTTACCTGGAGTAACAACGTTTTCAAGTACAGGATTTGATGAAGAAATAACAATTGATTATATTTTATCGCAACATTATAGTGGAGCAATCAATGTTATTTCTGCATTATCAATCCATAGAGATTTAATGTTAACTATTAGATTAGGGGAAGCTGGTATTTTAAAGAGTTTAGTAGTTAATATGGAAGATGAAGTTAAAGACAATAAAATTAGTTATCAACATTTAGAATTAAAATTAAAAGTTCCTGTTATATCAATTTCTGCTAAAAAAAATCAAAATATTAGTGCAGTAATTGCATCCATTAAAAAAAGATCAATAAGTAATAAATTATTAATTATATATAATCAAAAAATTGAAAATTTTTTATTAGCAATTAATAAACTTATAAGTAAACAAAATATTTCACGTAGATTTATTTATCTTGAAGCTTTACAAAACAAAAAGTATGCAATTGAACTTTTAGAAAAATATCAAGCATTAGAAGAATTTGAAAATCAAAAAAAAGAATTTAATATTAATGATGAGGATATCAATAGTATTGAAGAAACAAGAATGAGTTTTATTAATTCATTAATTAAATATAAAAATCATGTTTCAAATAATACTTCTGCTATATCTTATTATCAAAAATTTAAAAAGATTGATAATTTCTTTCTAAAACCATGAGTAGCTATTCCTGGTTTTATTCTTTTGATGTGTTTAATATATTTTATTACTTTTTATCAATATACAGGTGGATGGATACAAGATCAATTTTCCACTAATGCATTAGGTAAATTGCAAGAAATTATTGCTAATGCAATTGACAAAAACAATTTAACCTCTACTTGGTTATCGGGATTTGTGACTGAAGGTATTCTTGGAGGAATATTTACAGTCTTAGGTTTTTTACCATGAATTATTATTTTGTTTGTATGTATAAGTGTAATTGAGCAAATTGGAATTTTATCTAGATTATCAATTGTTTTTGATAATTCATTAAAACGCTTTGGTTTAAATGGTAGAGCATTAGTTAATATCATTACAGGAGTAGGTTGTAATATACCAGGAATTTTATTATCAAGAAATATTAATAATACCAAAGAAAGAATAGTTTCTGTAATGATTTCTTCACTAGTATCATGTAGTGCTAGAGTTGTTGTTTATGGTTTTATTTCTGAATCAATAATTAGTCATGAATGAGGGTGAATTTTATCATTTTTAATTACCGCTATTTCAATTTTTGTAGCTATTATGATGAGTGGTGTTTTTTCAAAAACAATTTTTAGACATTCGACATCATTATTTATCAGTCAAATTCCTAGGTGAAGAACACTTGACATTACAGTACTTATTAAAAAAACATTTATTGAAGTTTATAGTTTTTTGAAAAGAACAATTCTAATTGTAGGTATTTTAAATCTTATAGTATGATTATTGATGGCCACAGGACCAAATAAAAATTTTATATTAGATTTAAATCAAAAAAATTATGTTACACATTCATTTCTATATTATTTATCTTATCCAATTAAATTTATTTTATATCCAATCGGATTAGGGTTTGAATATCAATGATCTGTATCATTATTATCAGCATTTCCTGCAAAAGAAGCTGCAGCAAGCACATTAGAAACATTATTTGGAAATGGAGAGGCATTTAAAAATATTTTATTTAATAGTAATTATCCAATAGCAACAATCATATCATTTTTAATAATGTTCACTTTTTATACACCATGTTTAGCCACATTAATTGTTATGAAAAAAGAAATAGGTTGAAAATATGTATTTATTAGTATGGGAATTATTTTTGGTTTTACTTATTTGACTTCATTAGTAACATTTTTAATAATAGCTTCTATTTATCAAATTATTAATAATCCAAATAATTGTATATCATTAATTTTTGTATTACTTTCTCTTTCTTGTATTTTTATTTTGATTTTAATACATTCATTTAGAATAAAAATGCAAAATAAGGGAATAAGCGAAACTATTATTTATTACATTAAATTTAAAAAAATATATATTGTTATATCTATTATCAGTATATTATTTTTAATAACATCATGTATTTTGTTATTTCTTTAGAGTTGATGATCTAATTTTTTAATTCATCACTAGATTTTACTAATATTCTTTTTAATTCAGGTTTATATAATAGATATTTTTCATAAAGTTGATTTTCATATACATAGTCATTTAGGTCACGGTATCCTCTTAAAATTGTATCAATATTAAATTTATTTAAAATATCCACTGTTAAACCTCTATTTTTAATAATTTTAATTTTTTTAAAATCTATTTTATGTTTAAGAAGTGATAAAATAATTAAAATTTTTCTAATCATAAGAGATGAATGGTGTTTTTCAGGGTTATTACTAATTACAATATATAAAACATCATAATTATCAATTTGACTATTTATCAAATAGATGTGTCCTTCGTGTATAAAATCAAATGAACCTGGAAAGGCAATTTTATTTTTCATTTTCTTCATAATCGCTTAATAATTGATTAACATATTTTTTTAAAGTAGAAAAATGTTTTGAAGTTGGGATAATTGTCTTTTTATATTTTACTAAATTTGGATGTGCATATTTATAAGATAAAACATATGAACCATCATCATTTTCTTTTATTATTTTGAATTTATATAATTCAAATTTAGTAAAATAACCTACTATATCTTTAATTTCAAAATCTGATATTTGTTTTCTATCACAATACCCAATTTTTCCACTATCAAACTCTACTTTTAACACATTATCGTTATAACTAACAAATTTAGCATTAACGATTACATTTTTTTTAATCATAATTTACTCTATTATATATTACTTAATATTTTATGATTTTTTCATTAATTTTATATTTATTATTTTTTATATTATGTATTATTAAATCATTACATAACATTTCTTGAATTTTTTTATTGCATTTTATATGCATAATAATATTGATCTCTTCAATTGAGAGTTCATTATGCTTATTTAATAAAATTAATATATTTCTAGCATCATTATCATAAATATTTTTTTTAATTGTTTTATAAAATAAATATTCAGATTTAGAATATTTTGATTTTTTCTTACCTCATTTGTTTCTTGCAATATTTAATAAATTAAGATATTGAGTTTTCAAAGCTAATATTATGGAAAATAATAATATGATATACAATGGTGTTTTTATTGATTCTTTTAATATTCTAGGAATCAGTAAATATATGATTCCATGTTTTAAAAATCCACTAGGAGGTGGATTGCCTATATATT
>CASEPW010000105.1 GCA_949289925.1 uncultured Mycoplasmataceae bacterium | reverse complement strand
GTTAAATTTTAACTTTCCAATGATATCTTAAACAAAACCTTTTATATTATTAATAATATAATATATAATATTTTAGGAGAGGTTTAGATGTTATTTTATCCTACTAGAATGCCAGGAATATTAAAAATTAGTTATGATGAGCCATCATCAACACTTTTTATTTGATATGCAAATAAACCACAAGAAGCTTTTGCTATTGATCGTAATTTTTATGAAAAGCAAATTTTTCCAATTTTAAATAAAGATCAAGATATTAGAGGAATGCTTGTTTGAGGTGAAAGAAATAATTTTGTTGAAAGAATTATTAATGCTTATTTTTCATCTAATTTAAACAAATATGAATAGTAAAGGGATTTTTTTATCAATTGAAGGTCCTGATGGTTCAGGAAAATCTACGATTTGTAAAAAGATTGCAGAATATTTAGAACATAAAAATATTCCTTTTGTTTTAACAAGAGAACCAGGATGTTCTGAAATTAATGCATGTAATGAAATAAGAAAAATATTATTGGAAAGTAAAAACAATATAAATCCAAAAACTGAAGCACTACTATTTGCAGCAAATAGATCAGAACATGTAGAAAAAATTATAATTCCTTCAATAAATAAAAATAAAATAGTAATTTGTGATAGATATATAGATTCTTCTATTTCATATCAAGGTTATGCTAGAAATTTAGGAATAGAAAACATAATAAATATAAATATGTTTGCAACAAATAATTTATGACCAGATATAACTTTTTTTATTGATATTAAACCTGAAGTTTGTATCGAAAGAATAAAAAAATATCGTAGTAATGAAATAAATAGATTAGATAACGAGTCATTTTCTTTTCACAATAAGGTTTATGAATCATATCATGAATTAATAAAAAAATTTCCTAATAGATTTGTTGTAATTGATGGAAATAATTCAATAGAAAATATATTTAATGAAATAATTAATAAGTTAAATGAATATTTAAAAAAGGGAGATTTTTTTATTAATGCAATTTAAAAATTTTATTGCTAATTACAAAAATTTAAATTCATTTCCACATGCTTTATTAATTGAATCAAATGGTTGCAATGACTATGATTCAATTATCAAAACATATTTAAAAGCAATTATGTGTAAACAAAAAAATATTTTTTGTGATCAATGTGAAATGTGTATAAAAATCAATAATGATTCTTATTTTGATTTATTAATTTTTGATTGCAATAATAAAATTTTATCAAAGGATGATATATTAAATATACAAAACAATTTTACAAAAACTCCCACTGAGAAAGACAATATAAAATTATATGCGATAATTAATATAGAGAATAGTAATAAAGAATCTATCAATTCACTATTAAAATTTATTGAGGAACCACCAGTTGATACATATGCTCTTTTCTTTTGCAAAAATGTTAATAATGTTTTAAATACAATTAAAAGTAGATGTCAAAAAATTAAGATTATAAATGAAAATAAAATTGATGATGAATTAATAAATTATTGTTTTGATTCAATAAAACAATATGAAAATTTTAAACAAAATTTTGATTATGATAATGAAATAATTTTTTTGCAGAAATTAGTCAAAACTAAAGATATAGAATTACAAATTGAATTTGTTAATAAAATTAAATCATTAAATAATGAAGAAATAGGAATTCTAATCAAAATCATTGCTTTTTTTTCTAATATAGAAAATAAAATAAAAATATTAGAATTAAAAAAATTTTTACATTTAAATTTAAATAAAATTTTATTAGCACATAAAATATTAAATATAATAAATTTATAATGAAAACGATTTGTGCAATAGCAACTGGATTAGTCAATTGTGCCATACATATAATTAGAGTATCAGGTGATAATGCTTTTGAAATTGTAAATAAAATAACAACTAAAAATGTTGAAAAAAAAGGATTCATTATTCAAAGAAATTGCATTGTTGATGAGGATAAAATTATTGATGATGTTTTATTGAATACTTTTGTAGCTCCAAAAAGTTATACAGGAGAAGACTTAATAGAAATAAATTGTCATGGTGGAATTCTTGTTGCAAAAAAAATAATTAATCTATTAATAAAGAACGGTTGTGATCTAGCAAAAAATGGTGAATTTTCTCAAAGAGCTTTACTAAATAAAAAAATTAATTATCAACAAATAGAAGCAATAAATAATTTAATTTATGCAACAAATGATTATGCCATAAATGTGGCAATTAATAGTGTATTAGGTAATGATATTCCAATAATTGAAGAATTAAGAAATGAAATTTTCAATATTATTGGTACATTAGAAGTAAATATTGATTATCCTGAATATGATGATGTCAAGCAATTAACGAATAATGAAATTATTAAAATTTTAAAAAATGTTCAAAAAAAATTAAATAAAATATTGGATGAATCATACAAAATACAACCTGTAATAAAAGGTATTAATGTTGCTATTATTGGATCACCAAATGTTGGTAAATCATCATTATTGAATTTATTATCAAATAAAGAAAAAGCAATTGTTAGTGACATAAAAGGAACAACAAGAGATATAGTTGAATCAGAAATATTATTTGAAGGTATTAAATTAAATTTAATTGATACTGCTGGTATTAGAAAAACTACTGATAAAATTGAAAAATTAGGAATTGAAAAATCATACGAAGCTATAAAAAATGCAGATATAATTATTCATTTAAAGGATTCAATTAATGATAAATTTAAGTTACCAAAAAATATAGAAAAAAATAAAGTAATTGAAGTATATAATAAATCTGATATTAAAGTAATTAAAAATAAAATAAATATTTCAGTTAAAAACAATGATATAAAAAATTTATTAAAGGAAATAAAAAAGAAAATTAATTATGTTAATTTTAATAAAGTAAATGGAT
>CASEPW010000104.1 GCA_949289925.1 uncultured Mycoplasmataceae bacterium | reverse complement strand
TTTTTTTATAATGATCTAAATTTTTATTTAATACATCAATAACTTTTTGTGCTTCTTCTTTATTTACACCATTATTAAAATATCCATTAACATTAATTGTTTCTAAACCATATCTATTTTGATTGTTATCATTTATTGTTGCATAAATTAATTCATTATTGTAAATGTATTTATTTGAAAATTCTATCAATTCTTTTGACTGAGAACGATAATGATTTTTTAATATAAAAGTGTTTCATAAAGATGATTGTGCTTTTTCTAATAATGATTCAGCGACATTTGTATCTGTAATATCATATTCAATTTCATCATCATTATTCATTGACATAAAAAACGAAGTTGGTTTTAATTGTTTATCATCACCTGCAACAATTGATTTATTTACTCTATAAACTAATGGGAAAGATTTTTCAAGAAACATTTGGCTAGCTTCATCAAAAATTCCATATTCAAATAAATTTTGTTCTAATGGTAAAAATAATGAAGCAGTTTCTGGTTTTGTAAATCATATAGGAAATAGAATTTTTAATACATCTCCATAATGTTCAAGAATTGTAAAAACAGTTGGTCTTTTTTTAAGATGACAAATTCTTAATAATTCTTTAACTTTATTTTTCAATTCAGGTGATAAGTTAGATAAAATACTTTTTAAATTATCTAAATATAACTCAAGTATTTTTTCACTATCTAATGAATAATCAAATGATTCATGCAATAATGTATCAAAGGCTGGCGCATTAATTTCTAAATTATTGATTTGTAAAGTGTTTTGTAATTCTAATAAGTTGTTGAATTTATGAATATCACTAATTCCTACATTTTGATTAACAATAAAATTTAATTCATATAATTCAAAATTTAGATTACTCTTATTTAAAAAACATTCTACAATTCCATTATTAAATAATTCTTTATTGAAATATGATTTTACAATTAGTGGATTAAATAAAGAAATGTTTTCAATAATTTTTTGATCTAAGAAATAAAAACCACATTGATATATTTTGTCAAAAAATTCAACAACATATTGATCGATTCCAGTACCCTTTTTGAATAAAGGAATTTTATCAACTATTTTATTGTTATTTACATATTCATATATAAAATATTTTTTATTAATAGTTGATGTTTTAAAATATTGAATTAAAAAGTTTTTGAAATCACTTCTTTTTAATACTTCAAAATAATTTGGTGTAATTAATTTTTCATATTCCTTAACAACACTTTTGCTTTGTTCATATTGATCAAAAATATAATTATTATTCTTAAATAAATATTCAATCAGTTCTTTATCAGAAATATTATTTAATAAAACATTTAATTGATTTACTTCATTAATTATTTTATCTATAAATTGTTGTTTGTTATTGATGGAATTATTAATATATGCATCTGTTAATAAATTATAGAAGTTTTTAAAATCATAAAATAAACTTTCATTATTTAGTTGATATTTTTTAAATGCATTTGTTGTTTTTTCTAATTCAGCAAAAAATTCATTATTATAAATTCTTTCATTCAATTTATTGATAGTTGAATTCTGTTTTCAAATTAAATATTTTGATAAACCAAATTCATTGATTTTTTTTCAAAAATCATATAACTTATTTTCTAGTTCATTATTCTTTTTTGAAATTTCAATAAATCTATTTGCATAAGTTATAATATTAGTTCTAAATTTAACTAATTTCTTGTATGCATCAAATAATTTAACATGATCTGCTAATAAGAATGAAGATGCATTAAATGATTGTGATAATCAATCTGTTCCTAATCTTGAAGATAAATCTATTATCGATTGATAAAATTCATTCTTAACATCATCATATAAAGATAATGACAACATTTTTAATGGACCAATTCTATCAACAATAACATCTAATGCCGCTTTCTTTTCTGATGTTACTAATGCAGTTTTATTATTAATAATAATATTTGCAATGATATTAGCTATTACTTCTGATTTACCTGTTCCTGGAGGACCATGAATAACAGTATTTTCAATTAATGAAGATCTAATTGCATATTTTTGATATAGATTTAAATTATTTGATATTTGATAAATTGGTTCATCTTTTAGTTCAGCTTCTTTATAAAAAGTTTCTCCATTAACTTTTTCTTTATTAAATGGATCAATTCTTTGTTCAATAATGTGCAATAAATCATCTTTTAATTTTCCACCACCAGGTTCATAAACACCAATCATAAATGAATCAGTTATATAAATTGAATCCTTATCAAATAAATCAGTGTTTTCATTGTGTGGAATAATTTTAATTCTTTTATTTAAAATTACTTGTAATTTTTCTACATAATTACTAATAGTTAATGAATTATTATTGTCATAAAGTGATGAAAGATTTACATTTCATTCTCTTTCAATAAAAGTAAGTAACTTTTCATTCATTACATATTCATCATCAATTAAATAAGCACTATAACTATCTATATTTTTTTCTACCTTTATTCTTCTTAAAATTAATGGAGCAAAAATAGTTTTTCCTTGAGATGTAGTAGCATTTAAAAAATAATGAGATATAAATAATGGTCATGTTCCTGATTGCTTAGAAAATGTAATAGCACTCTTATTTAATTTATATATATTAGCAAGTTCAGAATTGTTATCAAATTTTAAAACACTATTTTCACCACTTATAAATTCTACTAATGTATTAAATTCAAATTTACCAGTAATAAGAAAATGTTTTGTTTTTGATTTAGAGTTAATACAATAATCTCTAGATGAAACACTAATTAGATTTTTTAATTTATCACTAATTGCTTGATTATTATTAATAGACATAATATATAATTTTACTAAATATTTTTTTCATTTATGAACAACTATGGTTGGTTAATTATAACAATTATAATTAATATAATGTTGATTGTATGATCAATAAAATCATCTATAATGGCGAAGAAAGCCTTTATGAATTTATATCAAAATTAAATAATGATGAAACTATAATTGAATTAAATTGTTATGTAGGTTATAGTAATTTTTTCTCAATATGAAAAATTATAGAATTATTTAAAAATAATAAAAATAAAACTAGATTAAATTTTTATTTTTCAAAAAATATTTCAAAAGACTTTATTCTTGAAGAAAATTATTTTTTTGAAGATAAAAATTTTTTATATTTAGATGAAATTCCTTATATCATTTTAAAATCTATTTTTTCTTATGTAGATTTCTCAAAAAATAAAAACAAAAATGTTGAAATAAAAGCATTTAGAATA
>CASEPW010000103.1 GCA_949289925.1 uncultured Mycoplasmataceae bacterium | reverse complement strand
GTACAATTAAATACAAACTTCGGTTTGTATTTTTTTATGTACTATGTTGATTATACAACTTGTGTAAAAAGATTATAGTTTCAACAGTCTATAAAATATAAAAATATAATAAAATTGTATAATTTTAATGTGAATTTAAAATATCCAAAAAGACTAATAATTGGTGAAATGATATTAAGTGGAATTTTATATTCTATGTTTATAATCATTCGTTTTGCATTTAAAGAAGTAAATTTAATTAATGGTTTTTCACCGCAAATACATTTAATTATTTTAGTTTTAGGAGTTTTTTCATTACAAACAATTCCATTTAGAATATTGTTTGTTTTTCTTTCACCATTTTTTACTATTATCTTTGGAATTAGTGGAAACATTTTTTTTGATTATATGTTACCATGCTGGTCATTTGCTTTTTTTATATGTTGATATAATATTTTTTCATTAATAATAGAAAAATATGAAAATGATAATAAAAAAATATATTGATTTTTAAATATTTTAATTATCTTAGTATTACATATAATTTCATATACTATTTTGGTATTTTCTTATACACTATCAGGAATTATTTTTTATCAAGCAAGCTTTATTGCGAGTTTTGTTTTAAATGCACCAATTGGATATATTACAATGGGGATAAGTATTTTTGTTGTTAGTGCTTGTACTTATCCATTGTATTTATTAAAAGGTAAGATATCAAAAAAAATATATTGATAAATTAAAGATTCTTTTTACAAACATAGATTTTATATGCTTCATTAATTGTTTTATTATATGATTGAATTAATTTTCCACCACCTAATTTAATTCCTCCAAAATACCTAACAACAATAAATGCAATATTATTTAAATTATTTCTTTCAATTAAATTAATCATCGAATTTGTAGTATAACCTTTTGGTTCAACATCATCACTTCTTTTTAAAACAAATTTATTATTTTCCATAAATTTACAACAATAAACAAAATGTGTTGCTTTTTTATGATGTTTTTTTAAATTATTTAAAATTATTTCAAAATCAGTATTATTTTTAATATCAAATACATAACCATAAAATTTTGAATAATTAATTTGATAAAAAAATAATTCTTTCATTAGTTTACTTTAAATCAATTAGGATTGATATATTTTGGTTTTTGTTTATCAATATGGTCTGTATACAACACACCATCTAAATGATCTATTTCATGTTGCAAACAAATAGATAACAATTCAGTAGCTGTAATTGAAACATTTTGATTAGTTAATAAATCATATGCTTCAACAATTATTTTATAATTTCTTGGAATATTGCATTCTACATCTTTCTTAACTGATAAACATCCTTCACCATTGTGAATAAAAGACTTTGCTTCTGATTGGGCAACTATTTCTGGATTAGCTAATAAATATTGATGGTGTCCTTGTTCATCCTCAAAATTTAGGTATATTACCCTTTTATCAAAACCTACTTGTGGAGCTGCAATTGCAATTCCTGCTTTAATATTATATTTTTTACTTTCACCATTAAAACAAGCATCAACATAACTAACCATTTTATTGATATATTCATTATCTTCATTGGTGATTTCATTTAATGGTGAACATTTAATTCTTATTCTAGGATCATCATCTGTAACAATTCAATCCATAGTTGGTTTTAATTTATTATTGATATTTAATTGTAATTTTGTCTTATTCACCTATCATATCTCCTGATGCAACAGCATAAAAAATTCTTAACGCAGCTTCAACTACTTGTTCAATACTCATTTCACTTGAATCTAAAACAATTGCATCTTTTGGCTTTTTTAAAGGAGCAATTTCTCTAGTATAGTCACGATTATCTCTTTCAATTATTTGATTAACTAATGTATCAAAATCAACAGGATTACCACCATCTTTAACAATTTCATCAAATCTTCTTTTTGCTCTTGTGTTAACATCTGCATCTAAAAAAATTTTAACTGTTGCATCAGGTAATACTACAGTTCCTATATCTCTACCATCTACCACTATATCATTAATTTCAGATATTGAATAAATATTTCTATTAACAAATTTTCTAATTTCTGGAATAACTGCAATTTGTGAAGCTAAACTAGAATATCTATTTGATTTAACTTCTTCATTTATAATATTACCATTTAAAATAATATTGCTGTCTTTTCATTTTAAATTTACATTATTTAAAACCTCTTCATTTCAATCTGTTATTTGTTCAAAAGTAATATCATTTTGAAACATAAAATATGCAATTGCTCTATAAAAAGCACCTGAATTAATATATTTAAAATTTAATTTATCAGCAATAATTCTAGCGATTGTTGATTTACCACTTCCTGCTGGACCATCAATTGCAATACTAAATACGTTTTTCACAAATACCTTTCATAATAAAAAAATACACTATAATTTATATTATAATGTATTTTTGTTTTTTTATTTAGGTTGAATCATTTTTTTATTACCAACTGGTTTTTTAATGAAACAATTATAACAAATGTGTTTATTAGTATCAGTTAGTACACTTGTATGTTTTTTTTCTTTACATGTATTACATACAAGTTGTTTTTCACTATAACCTGCATTGTTATGTCAAAGTTTTCTTCTCTTATCATAATTATAAACTTCTATTTCAGAAGACTTTAATACTACATGTTTTTTAGTAACTTCTATTCCATTAACTTTTTTAGGAGCAGCTTTTTTAACTTCTTGTTTCTTTGAATTAGAAGATTTTTTAACAACTAATGCATTTGGTTTTGTTTCTTTTTTAACTACAGGTTTTTTGATTCAACAATAATAACATACATGTTCATTATTATCTAATAAGATAGTTTCTCAATTGTCATCGTCTTTACAACCTCAACAAACAAGTTGTTTATCATTATGACCTGCTTTTTTATGTCAATCATCTTTTCTATTTTCATAGTTATATTTTTTAACATCTAAATATTCTGAAACCGCAACAACTGTGTGCTTTTGATCAACTGGAATTGAAGATTTTGATTCTTCTTTTTTAGTTTTAACTACTAAATCATTTTTTAATGAAGAATTATTTGAAACTTCTTCTTTTTTGTCTTTTAATAAAATTCTTGGAGTAACAATTGCAACAGGAACTGGCTTAAATTTAACTACATTAATTTGTTCAGAAATTCTTTCAAATTCTTCTTTTTTAATTAATTTATTTTCAAATAAATATTCATTTGAAATTTTTGATTTTAAATTAACATTTAAAGTATTAAATTGATCTTCACTCAATCCAAAATTATGAGCTTGATAATATAGACAAGAAGAGAAAATACCTTTTGACAAGCTTGGACAATTTAAAAAAGCATTTTCTTTAATTACTTCTACACTTTCAGGTAATAAAATATTTTTTAAAGATAAACAATTAGCAAAAGCTCTTGAACCAATTCTTGTAATATTGTTTGGAATTTGAATTTCTTCAAGTAAAGAACAATCAGCAAACATTGCTGTTGGAATATAAACAAAATTAGAAGGGATGTTGACTTTTTTTAATGAAAAACAACCAGCAAACATGGCTAAACCAAATGATTTGATTGTTTCAGGTAAGATAACTTCTTTTAGTCTTAAACAGTTAATGAAAGCTCCGTTTCCAATTTTCATGATATTACTAGGAATTTCAACTTTTGTAATATTCATTTGTTCCTTAAAAGCTGCTGCATCAATTTCATTAAAGTCTCTTAAATCTTCAGCTAAGATTTCTTTTTTACCATATCAAATATTTCCTTTTGTAAGAAATAATTCTACTTTTTGTTGTGTCAACAATTTTGGGCTAACTTTTCTTTTAAACATTTTACACCTCTACTAATATAATTATTATACAAAATTATGAACAACTTTCACAAATTTCTTCAGCTTGCTCTTTTGATGTTTTTGAATAATAATATGTCTTTATTCCTAAGTTAAATCCATAAAAATGAAATAGTGCAAAATCTGTTAAAGATGTAATTTTTTTAAAATAAACATTAATTGATTGAGCTTGATCAACATATATTTGTCTAATGGCTGCTGCTTTTAATAACATATATTGGTCACAATCAAATGCAATTTTATAATATTTTCAATTTGAAACAATATTAGGGACTAATGTTGGAAGATTTATTTTACCATCTTCCTTATAAACAAAATGTTGAATTGGTTCAATAGATTCTGTTGCATTAATTGCTTTTCCTGATGTTGCTGTAGGGGCAATTGCCATCAAGTGTGCATTTCTTATTCCATATTTCTTAATTTCAGCACCTAGTTTATCTCATTTTTCCATATCAGGTTGGTATCTTGTTAATTTAAAAGCATTTTTATTTGCTAAATGTACTGGGGTTATTCCTTCTGCTCATTTTGTTTTAGCAAAATTTTTAAATGAACCTTTGATTTTTGATAGTTCTAATGATGCATTAATTATTTGATATGATAATTCATCAAAAATTTGATGTGTTAATTCTAATGCATCTTGCGAATCTATTTCAATACCTTTTGATGCAAAATGATTTGCAACATTTAATACACCAATTCCAAGATATCTTCAATTAATATTAGAATTTTTACCTTCTAATACAGGGTAATTTGCAATATCAACAGTATTATCTAATCCTCTTACCAAAATATTCACTAATTCAATTGCAGAACTTTTATTTAATCTAGCATAGTTATATATATTAATTGAAGCTAAATTACATAATGCAATTTCTCCACATTCTCATGTTTTATTTAATAAAGTATCCTTTTCGTTTTTTGAATAAATATAATTTTCAACTTGTTTTGAAGAAACTGATGGTAAAGTAATTTCACAACATAAATTTGAAGAATTTATGTATCTATTTAACATACTTGTTTGATTAACATTTTCCTCATGAAATAAATATATGTTACCTGTCTCTGCTCTTTCTTTAAAAAGTAAATAAATTAATTCTCTAGCTGGAATAGAAATTTTTCTTATAGTTGTTTTATTTTCATATTCTTCATATTTTCTTTCAAAGTCATCGCCGTATGTTTCTAGTAATTCTGGTACTTCTTTTGGATCAAATAATGTTACATTTTCATTATTTAAAACTCTCTTTATTAATAAGTTATTAATCTTAACAGAGTATTTTAATTGTCTTGCTCTATTTTCTTCAGTACCTGTGTTATTCTTTAATACAACTAATTCTCTAAAATTATAATTTCATCATTGAAAATACACAGCACAGGCACCAGGTCTTACAGAACCTTGATTAAAAGCTTTAACTGTTGACTCAATCATTTTTATAAATGGAACTGGACCTGATGAAAAACCATTATTACCATCAATATAACTACCTGATGATCTAATAGATGAAACATCAATTGCCAATCCACCCTTATTTTTAGAATATAATGCAGCTGAATGTATTGTATCCATAATTGAATTTGTGTCATCATCAATTTTCATTAAGACACACGATGAAAGTTGTTGATTCTTTGTTCCAGCATTTAACATAATTGGTGTCGCAAGTGTAAAATTATGAGAAGATAAATGATCATAAAATTTCTTAATTAAATTAATTCTTTCATCTTTTTTTTCTTTATAAAAAAGAGACATTGCAACTCTCATATAAACATGTTGAGGCAATTCAAATTTTTTTGTTTTTTTATAATTCAAACAATATTTTTCATAAAAAGTATATAAAGATTTATAAGTATATAAAAAATCTTTTTCTTGATTAATATATTCACCAAGTTCAACTATTTCTCTTTCACTAAAACTTTCAAAAACTTCTTTACTATATTTTGAATATGAAAGTCCTTTTTTAACAACTTCAACATAATCAGGATATGAAGTTTTTTTTATATTTCATGTATCTTTGTAAATTTTTAATAATAATAATTTAGCAGCAATTAATTCATATTGTGGAGTTATTCTAGAAATTTTATTTGCTGCAGTTTTTATTAATTCATTATATACATCTTCAATTTTGATTTTATTATATAGCTTAATTCTAGTTGATGTTAATAATGATTCTGCAAAATTTTCATTTTGATTACAAGCTCATAAACAAACTCTTCTCATTTTATTGATATCATATTTTTCTACTCTTCCATCACGTTTAATTACTTCTAATTCTTGTAAATTTATATCAATAGTTTTTTCACCTGTAATTATTTCTTCTTCGATTACTGATAATTGAACTTTATTATTTTTTTTCATTTTTATTACTTCCTTTTTTTATTTTTTCATTAATATTTTTTTCATCAAATGCATTTGCTTTTATTAATTCATCAAATAATTTTAATAAATCATTATTACCCATATCATTATTCATTGTTCCAATATTATAATTAATAGCTGTTGCTTCTTGTTGTGCAGTGTTATCTTTGTTAATGTCTTTATACATTTTGAATCAATTAACTATTTCTAAATCATTGCTAACTTTATATAAAGGATCTAATTGTAATTTTGCCAATCTTTCATTTGCATAATATTTCATAAAATTAGAAAAAACTTCAATTGTTAATGAATTTATCGGACCAAATGAAAGTAGAAATTTTCCTCATTCAAGTTCATCTGCAACTATATCATTGACAATTTTATAACATTGATCTTCAAATCAACCATTATTGAATAGTTCAGAAAAACCTTCTCTAGCATCGGTTCTTAATATTCCCAACAAACCTCCAACAACTGCAACATGCATATCTTCATCAAAATTTATTAATTTAATAATTCTAGTTACTCCAGGAATTGCATCTTTATAGGAATTGTTGATTGTGTAAGTAATCATAAATGAAATATAAAATTTTAATCCTTCTAGAAAGAAAATGTGTATTAATAATTTTAAAATTTTTTTCTTGTTTTCTTCATTATTAACAACAGCATCTTTTTTAATTAATTCTCTCATTTCATCATAAGCATCAATTTCTTTATCTGTTCTATGTTTAATTTCTTTTATTTTGTATATTCTATCAAACACATAAGTTGCATCTGAAGAAAACATTTCTCTAATAATATGTGAATATGAAAGGGAATGAATTAATTCAAAATATGCTTGTGATTTAAAAACTGCTTCTCATTCACTTTGTGTTACTAGTTCACTCATTATTGAATCCAAACCTCTATTCTGTGCTGAGTCCATCAATGTTTGAAATAATAAATTATGAATCAAAACTTCTTGAATATGATGAGGTAATGATTTAAAATTTTCTCTATCATCAACTAGTGAAATTTCTTCAGGTGTTCAAAATGCTTGACGCATACTTCTTTCTATTATTTTTGCAAATGAATTCTTATAAATATCATATCTTTGAAAACCGTTATATTTACCAAAAAATATTGTTTGTTTTTCAATTGGTGTATGTTCGTTTAAATCAACTAACATTTTTTGTTTTTTCATAAATATTACTCCTATAATTTAAATCTAGTTTTATTTGTTATATTTTCAATCTTTTTTATAAAGTGTTCGATATTTGTTTTCTCCTTAAAAGATGCTTGAAGTTCATATCGTTTTTTTAAATCTTTAATTTCAAATTGTGAAATAAAAATATTTGGTTTCTTAGTGATTGAACGATGATTTAAAATTGCATATAAAATATTTGTATTAATAAATCTTTGAAACTTTTCATTTCCAACTTCATCTAATACTAATAAATCAACATTTTTTAAAACATCAATTAACTGTAGCAAATTAGTTGTCTTATCGAAAGAAATAGTTGTGGCATATGTTGAAAAATCAATCATATTTAAAAAAGCAATCTTATAATTTTGTTTTGCTAACGAATTAGTAATGGCAGAGATTAATTCATTAATATCATTTTTTTCATTGAATATATATATAGATTTATTTTGCCTAACTAACTCTTCTAATTCCTGGATTATATTTTTTTGTTTACTAAAATCGCTTGTAGATAAATTATAATCAACTGTTGTAATTTCTCTTAATACATAATTATTTATAATTTTCTTAAACTCGTTTTCTGACTCTATTTTTTTACACTCTTCAATTCTTAAATCTAATTCATTATTTTTATTTCTATATAAAACATAATGAAAACCTCCATTAGGACAACTTGAAGTTGATTTTTGACAATTTTGGTAATTATCAACCGCTTTCTTGACAATAGATGAATATTTTAACAATTCATCGTCATTTACTTTTAAATCAATTATAATTTTTTCCTTTTTATATTTATCTAAAAATTGTTTTTGACTTTTTTTAATATCAAATTCCTTTTTCATTAATTTCTCCCACTCATAGATAAATTGTTTGAAATTCTTAAATGTTCAATCAATTTCTCAACAGTTGTAATATTCATTCTATTTATGCTCATTGCAATTTTTTGAATATAATTTGGTTCAATTCTACCTGCATTTTTATAAACACTATAATCAATTAAAATGTTTATTATAAAGTCTGGTAAATTGTATTGTTTTCTTAAAATATCAACAAGGTTTTTATTTAATAAAGAAATAGGAGCTTTTGAAATTGAACTAATATATTGTTCGGAATTAATTGTTTTATAATCAGCAATCACATATTCAAAATTTTCATCACTAATATCTTTTGTGAAAATTTTATGATTACGATTGATGTTAACAATATTATTAACATTCATTACTTTTGCAGTATTAACAATCTTTTCAAAATTTATTTTTAATATTTTTTCATCAACATAAAGTCCATCATTATCAAAAAAGAATGATTGAATAACAGTATTTAATATTTCTTTGAAAGTTAGATCAAAAGTTTTATAGTAAGATTCAATCATTGCTTTCGCAGGTAAAGAAATAGTTACTAATTTACTATAAAGTTTAAAAATTGTGTCATATAGTAAGTCAAAATCAAATGAAACAATTTTTAATAATTCATCACTATTAAATACAGAATCAAATGTACATGAAATATTATTATAGTTATTTAATTGATCGTTACCATCAAATAAATATCTAATTCTATCAAATTCCACAATATCAATATTATTCTTTAATAATGACATTAATCTATTATTTTGTTTAAATTCATTTCATGTTGGTGCTTGATTTAATTGAATAACAATATTATCTCCAACAACACTATCTAAATGAGTTGAAATTAAACCAATAGCTTCCAATTTATTCTTAGCATCAAAATATTGTTTATGATTTCAATTTAAAGATTGAATAATTCTATTTATGGATTTTTTGCAAACTCCCATAGACAAGTTTAATTCATATTCATTATATAAATAACGATATAGTATAACTGCATCATATCCAATCATAGGAACATATATAAAATTTAAAATCTTATCATTAAGATAAAAATCAAACTTTGCAATAACTTTATATAACAAACATTGTTCCATAATGACTCCTAAGATAAATATATAAAAATAAAGAAAAAAAAAAAGATAAATTTCTAAAAAAAATTTTTTTTAGAAATATTAATAACAATTTAACCACATTTTTTTGTGTTATTTATGTTGATTTTTTATAATTTTCCACAGAAATGTGGAAAGTTTTTTTTTATTTTTTCTATTGACAAAATCAATCAGTTTTGTATATTT
>CASEPW010000102.1 GCA_949289925.1 uncultured Mycoplasmataceae bacterium | reverse complement strand
GTATTTTTTTATGTACTATGTTGATTATACAACGTGTGTAAAAAGATTATAGTTTCAACAAAAAATTAATTTTTTTTAATAAATAGTATATTATTAATAAAATGACATCTGCAGTGTTAATTAAAATTTTAGTAAATTTAGGAATTTTTCTTTTAATTTTCGGGTCTTCAATTTTTTATTTATATAAATTGAAGCTTGAAGCAAAAGGTTATAAATATCTTTTTATTGTATATATTGTATATTGAATGAGCATAATGCTTTTAAGACCATATCGGGGAACGCTGCAAAATTTGCTTAATCCTAACTATTTAACAATTGCACTTGTAGCATATGGTTTTATTGGAATTCTTGTAAGACCTTTTGCTGATTGCTTTAACTTTATTTTTTGAAATAGAAAATCTTTTTTATATTTTGGTGCATTATTTCAAATAGTTTGTTTTATTCCTATTATCATCTCTCCTAATAATGCAAGTAGTATAATGCAAGCTGTTGCAATTGGTGTTGGAGCAAGTTGTATTGGTTCATTTGAATTATTATTTAAAGAACAATATAATCCAAAAAAATCATATTTAACTGTTTCAATCTTATCAATTCCTCCATTAATTGCCAACTTTTTAACTTCACCAATACAATCAATAATGGTTAGTGCTGCTAAAACTAACAACGTCATTAATTTAGATATCTTTAAATACATGTGATTAATTGGTATGATTTTTGCCATCTTGTCTTTTATAATGTTATTCTTTGTTAAAGAAAACAAATTATTATTTGGTTCATATTTTAAAAAAAATCAAAATCAAATTAAAACAAAAAATCAACATTTAAATTTTGTGATGTTATGTTTAATAGGACTATTAATAACTTTTATTAAATTCTCTAATTCAGACGCTATAGCTACATTACATCTACAAAAATTAGGTTTTTTCAATAACCATGATACTAGTGCTTATGAAGGATATTTATCTGTTGTTTTTTCTTTTTTTCAACTTATTGGTAGTGTATTAGTAGGAACTGTGTTAATTAAAAAACTAAAATCAATTTATATTTTTATTATTGGAGCAAGTGCTTGAATTTGCTATGATATTATTTCTATATTTAATTCAAATCCTATTGCTTTTATAGTAATTCATTCCATAAATGGTTTTGGATATGGAATATTATATAACTTAGTTTTAGGAAAAGTTTTAAATTATAACTATAACACTAAATTAATTACACCAATGGGTATTTATCAATCTATCCTAGCAATTGGAATTACTGCTAGTAGTTTTTATACAAGTATGATTAAAACATATATAAATTCAAATAATAATTTGTCATCTTTTATGCAAGCAAATACTTATATTAATTCTGGATTGATTGGTGCTATAGTATTGCTAACTACACTTTATACAACAAATTATTTTTTACAAAAAAAAATAGTGTTTGATCATTAAAAATGAAATATATATGTTATGAGAAATAAAATTAAAGAATTTGATTATTTTAATTCGTTAATTTTTATCACTACATTTCTAATGTTTTTAAAAAATAAAAATTACTTTCTAATATGCACTATTGTTATTAGTTTATTTTTTCTAGTAAAAAATCAAATTTCAAATAAATATTTTCTAATAATTTTTATATCCTTATTTATTGTTTTTTTTATTTTGTTTATTTTTAATACTTTAATTTCAATAAAACCAAGGATTTTTAATTTTTACTATATACGGAACTTAATGATTGAAAATATAAAAGTCCGTTTCGATCAGAAGGTTAAGGATTTTATCTTGATGTTAATTTTTAATGAAAAAGAATATCAAAATGAAATTTGTAAAAATGTAGCATTTTTGAATATTATGCAATTATTTGTTGTTAGTGGCTTACATATGCAAGTCATAATATCTTTTTTTAATATGATATTTAAAAAACATAAAGTTATAAAAAATATATTTATCTATATCAATATAATATTCATTGGTTATCTATTAAAATTTAGCATCTCTATTTTAAGAGTACTAATAGATACTTTAATAAAAGATAAATTGCAAAAACATAATTTTGATAAAATTAACATCATTTCAATAAGCGGTTATATATTGCTATTATTAAATATCAATTATATTTTTTCAATAAGTTATTACATGATTTATATTGCATTATTTACAATAGCGTTAATAAATATTTTTGATATTAACAAAATCATCAAGACATTATTAATAAAT
>CASEPW010000101.1 GCA_949289925.1 uncultured Mycoplasmataceae bacterium | reverse complement strand
AGATATTACACACCAATTTCATCAATATTAGTTATAAGGGAGTACAATAAACATGTGGTTGTGTAAAAAGACTATGATTTAAGCAAAAAAGTACTATAATGAAAGTAAGAAAAGAAAAAGAGGTTATATGAAAATTAGCAAAATCCTTAAAATAGTTTTACCATTAGTATTAGGAGTGGCTGCTGTTGGTGGGATATCATATGGTGTTTATTATGCTGTTTCACAAAAAAATTATCATGAACATTCACCAATTATAAGTAATATTTCTCTTGAAGAAGCTAATAAAACATTTGGTGAAGGTAATGTTAAAGTAAATAAAGACAATGTAGAAATTAATGGCTACAATGCACCTTTAAATGTTGAAGAACTTATATTACCATCAAGAGTTGATAATAAGAATGTTGTATATACTCAAGAATTTAAGGAACAATTTAGACAACAAATGGGTATGGATAATCCAAATTCTCCTAATGAAAAAAGAGAACAAGTTAAAATGATTCACATTCCTAAAATCGTTGATGGTGATTATAGTTTTTTGACAATAGGTAGAACAGATAAACCAAATCCAAACAATAAAATTATTTTTGAAAATCTTGAAACTGTTGTATTAGATGACTCAATAACTCAATTACCTGATGCATTCTTTGTAGGTTGTTCAAAATTAACATCAATTAATATTCCAAACTCAATGACAAATATTTCTAATGAATTTTTAAAAGGAACTGCAATTACTGAAATTTTTATCCCTAAAAATATAAAAACAATAGGATATTCAGCATTTCAAAACATACAAACTCTTAAAAGTGTTACATTTGATAATACTATTAAAGATATTAAAATCGATTCTAAAGCATTTGATTCATGTAATAATTTGCAAATTGTAGATTTTAAAAACATTAATTCAATATTCGATAAGTTAAGTCAAGAAGTAAGTCCAAATTATTCTAAGTTTTGATGAATTTTTAATAATATCACTCCACCAAGTGGATTAAAAATTAATGTTTACTTAAATGAAACATTAAAAAAACAACTAGATGAACTTATATCTGCAAATCAATATAAACACGATTTCATACAATTTTTAGTGAGATAAAATCTATACTATAATAAAAACCTGCAATCAGCAGGTTTTTATTATAGTATAGATAGAAAATAGATTATCTTTTTGTAAATTGTGGACTTCTTCTTGCTCCATATAAACCGAATTTTTTTCTTTCTTTAACTCTTGCATCTCTAGTTATCAATCCTGCTTTCTTTAAAGAAATTTTATAATCAGAACTTGCTTGAATTAAAGCTCTAGCAATACCTAATCTAGCTGCACCTGCTTGACCAGTGAAACCTCCACCACCAACTTTAATCATAATATCAAATTTATCTTTAGTATTAGTAATAACAAGTGGTTGTTCCATATCTTGAATTATTAGTGCATTTGGAAAAAATTCATTAGGTTTTTTACCATTAATTGTTATATTCCCTTTACCAGGAACTAATTTTACTTTTGCAATAGAAGATTTTCTTCTACCTAAACCTTTATATTCAACGTTTGCCATTATTTTTTATCTCCTAACTTTAATTCAATTGGTTTTTGAGCTTCATGAATATGTATTGGTCCTTCATAAACATGTAATTTTGTAATAATTTGTCTAGATAATTTGTTTTTAGGCAACATTCTTTTAACTGATCTTTCGATAAGTTCTTTTGAGTATTTATCTATCATTTCACGTTTACTTCTTTTTCTTAAACCACCCATATAGTGAGAGTGAGTAAAAGTGAATTCATTATCTAATTTATTACCTGTTAAAACTACTTTATTAGCATTAACAATAATAACATGATCGCCACAATCAACATTAGGTGTTCATGTTGGTTTGTTTTTACCTCTTAAGATATCAGCAACTTTTACTGATAATCTACCTAATACTAAATCAGTCGCATCAATTACAAATCATTGACGAGATTGTTCAGCAACTTCTTTTTTCATCATTGTACTTTTTTGCATTTTTTACTTCCTTTATTATTAATAAAACGTGGAAAAGATATAACTCATACATTATAACATAATATTAATATTTAAACAAAATATTAAACTATTTATTATATATTTTTATAAGTTCTAAAAAAATATTAGGATTTAATGATGCATTCCCAACTAAGAATCCATTTAAATTTTCTATTTTTTTTAATTCGGCAATGTTTTTTTCATTTACAGAACCACCATAAATAACATCCAAATCATATTTTTCTTTAATGTTTTTAATAATATTGTAGATATATTCATTAGTTGGTATTTGTCCACTTCCTATTGATCAAATTGGTTCATAAGCAATAATAAGTTTATTTTTATATTTTTTTGTATCTACATCTTTTAAACACTCACTTAATTGATTAAAAATATATTCAATTGTTTTATTATTATCTTTTATTTCTTTTGGCTCTCCAATACACAAAATTGTTAGTAAATCATTAGATAATAGCGATAAAACCTTTTTATTTATAATTTCATTGGTATTATCATTAAAACAACGTTGTTCAGAGTGTCCTACAATACTACCATCAATTTTGTTATCTATTAGGTGCATATATGATGTTCTACCTGTGTGCGCTCCATAATCAAAAAATTCAACATCTTGAGCTATTATTCTGTTTTTGCTATTTTTTTTAGATTCAATTAAAAAAATAGTAGGAACAGCAAACAAAACATTGATATTTTCAAAATTATTGTTATTTAATTCATGAAAATAATTATTAATTTCTTCATATTTCATATTTGATTTTCAATTTGCAATTAAATATTTATTCATACTAATTAATTCTTAAAATTTCTTTTATATCGTAAACTGTTTCTTCAGCCATTTTTTTAACTTCTTCATAATTATAAATATCAATATCATCAAAATATAAATTTAAATAAATTTTAAATTTTGGTTCTGTTCCTGATATTCTGAATTTAATTCATGAATCATTATTTAAAATTCATTCAATACATTCACCTTCTTCATTTCATAAAATATCTTGAATATCATATTCACCAACTTTTTTAATTCTAAGATTCATAGCTCTTTCTTCTAATTTCATTGCAATTTCTTTTCAATTTATACCATTAATTTTTATTGATATTGTTTTTGTGTATAAATAACCATATATTGGATAAATTCTTTTTTCTAACACGTCTATTAAATCCATATTAATGTTTTTGTAATAATCTACCATGTTCAAGACTAGCGCAGCAGTACTTAAACCATCTTTGTCTCTTATTTCATTATTTGTACAAGAACCAATAGCCTCTTCAAAACCAATAATAAACTCACCATTTTCATCAATTTCATCCATCGCTTTTGCAATGAATTTAAATCCAGTTCCAGTTCTTAGAACAATTCCTGAAAATTCATCAGCCATTTTATTTATTAAATTATTAGAAACATGAGTTGAAACTAAAATAGGCACTTTTTTTTCATTTCTTTTAAAGTTTAGTAAATAATATGTTAATAATATTCCAGTTTCATTACCATTTAAATATCTTCATTTTTTGTTATGTCTAATTGCAATAGCAAATCTATCTCCGTCTGGATCCAATGCAATAATTGTGTTTGATTTTTCTTTATTAGCAACTTCGATTGCAACTTTAAATGATTGATGTTCTTCAGGGTTTGGATTAGAAGAATTAATAAAGTTACTATCAATAAAATTTTGACTTCCAACTTCAATAATGTTGTGACCTAAAGATTTTAAAAAATCACTTACAATATTACATCCTGCACCATGGTGTGCTGTATAAATAATAGGTTCATTATTCTTTATGTTTTTTTTGTGTTTAACTAATGTTTTTTTAATTGAATCTAAATATGAATTAATAATTTTGTTTGGAACATAACTTACCATTTTAGGAATTGATCTATAATTATAAGTTAAATTATCTTCTCAGTTCGGTAAGAAAGATGAGATCATATTACATTCATGCGGTAATAATTGGCCACCATTGTTATTGTAAACTTTAAAACCATTATATTCTTTTGGATTGTGACTAGCTGTTATGTTCACTCCTCCATCAAGTTTCATTTTTCTTATTGTGTAAGAAATTATTGGAGTAAGCATTGGCATATTATTTTTAAAGATTAATACATTAATACCAGAATTTGTTAATGCATTAACAACAGCAGATGTAAATTCGATATGACCATTACGATTATCGTGACCAACAACAACAGTTGGTTTTTTATTTTTATTTTCACTTTTTTTATAAAAACGTCTTTTAACAAAGTTTGCATAACCAATAGCTAATTGTTGATATGTAAATACATTCATAAATTTGTTACCAGGTCCAATTTTATTTCTATATCCTGCAGTACCAAAAGTTAATGGTTCATTACTAAAAGAGTATTCAATATCATTCACACTCATTTTTAACATTTCATGTCTCATGTCATCATTTACATATATACAATTCATTCATTTTTCATAAATACGATTCATACTACTCCTTATTAAAAAAAGTTTTTCTAAAACAATTTGGCAACAATTCTTTTAAAGTATATTCTTTTCATTCGCCTTTTTTATTGTATATTATTATTTTTGCTTTATCACTCATAAATTCAGCCATAAACTGTCTACAAGCACCACAAGGACTACCAAAATTATTATTATTTCCACAAATTAAATGAATTTCATTTATTTTTTTTGAACCATTAACTATTGCATTAGCAATTGCAGTTCTTTCGGCACATGTTCCTACACCATATGAAGCATTTTCTATGTTAACTCCACAAAAAAAATCACCCTTTTCATTAATTGCAATAGCTGCAACTTTGTATTTTGAATAAGGACAATATGATTTTTTTTGTAATTCTCTTAATTCATTAAAATAATTCATTATTTTTCCTTTATACCCACATCAAAATAATCTTTTGGTTTTCTATCTCTTCTTAATCATGCAAAATTTTTAAATCTTCTTGGAGCATCTTTACCAAAATCGTAACGATTTGTTAATATTATATCTTTGTATTTTGCTTTTGAAATTTTTGGATTTTTAGATCTTCAGTATGTAACTTCACCAACATAAACTTCATCATCACTAAAATGTTCTCTTTTTGCATTTGGTTTAATAGTAGTTTCATTATTTTTATTATTATGTAATTTTGAAGCCATTTTACATCCTTTCTAATGCTATAATCCCTAGAATTGATAAACCATTCTTTACCACTTGGCACACAGCTTTTATAAGGTAGTATTGTTCATTTTTATTTTTATTATTATTGTCTAAAATTTTATTATTTGTGTAGTAGTTATGAAATAATTTTGCAAGGTTCATTAGATAAACTGTTATTTTATATGGTTCATACGTTTTAGCAGCATTTAAAATTGTATATTTAAAATAATGTAATTCATTTAAAATTTCTCTCTCAATTTCAGAATTTAGATTTTTAAATGATTTTGGTTTTTCAACTTTTTCTTTATTTAATAATGCAATTCCTCTTGCATATGCATATTGAACATAATAAAATGGATTAGAATTATCTTTTTTTGTAGCTATATCAACATCAATTTCAATATGATTATTTGCTGATTGAGAGATTAGAAATCATCTTGCAACATCTTTAGTTAAAGTATCGATTAAATCTCTACAAGTTAAAGATTGTCCTGTTCTTTTTGACATCTTATATTCTTTACCATTTTTAACTAATCTAACCATTTGCATACATACAACTTTAAATTGTTCTTCACTATAACCAAGGCACAATAAAGCTGCTCTCATTCTAACAATATAAGAATAATGATCAGAACCTCAAATGTTTATGACATATTTTGTACCATGATTCTTCAATTTATAATTGTGATAATAAATGTCAGGCGCAAAATATGTAGGAGTACCATCTGATTTGATTAAAACCCTATCTTTATCATCTCCGTAATTTGTAGTTTTTAATCAAATAGCTCCATCTTTTTTATAAGCAACTTTTTTTTCTTCTAAATCTTCAATTAATTTTGGAATTAAATTCTTTTTATGTGTTTCATATTCAGAATAGTAATATTCAATTTCAACTCCTAAGTCTTTTAAATCTTTTTTAATAATATCTAGTAAAAAATCTCTTGCAAATCATCTAATTTCAAATCGAGCATCTTTATCAATTATTTGATTATTTTCATCAATTTTTAAATTAACAAATTTATCTTGGTATTTATCTTTTAATGCTTTTGCAACTAAAATAATTTCATTACCATGATAAGAATCTTCAGGTAATTCAATATCAATATCAAATAGTTGAAGATATCTAATTAAAACTGCAGTTGCTAAATTATTCATTTGATTACCTGCATCATTAACAACATATTCAGAAATAACATTATGACCTGATCATTGTAAAAGATTAATTAAACAATTACCTAAAACAGCATTTCTTGCATGTCCGACATGTAAATATCCGGTTGGGTTTGCAGAAACATACTCAACTGAATATATATCATTGTTAATTATTGGGAATTTTCCAAAATCATTTTTTTCTTCTAAAATATTGTTAATCAATTTTTCATTTATAGCATCTGATAAGAATAAATTAATAAATCCAGGCTTAGTAACATTGATATCTTTAAAAAAAATTGATTTTCTTAATTCACTTGTTAATAATTCAGCAATTTCCATTGGATTTTTATTTAATATTTTTGAAGAAACTAATGCTACATTTGTAGAAAAATCTCCAAATTGGATTGATTTACTTTTTTCAACTAAAAAATTAACTTTTATATCTTTCTTGATACAATTTAGTGCTTTTGTAATTTCATTATTAATTAGATTTATAATCATATATATATTATACTATAATAAAGTTATGACTTTTAATATAGTTAGTGCACCAAATAATAAAAGTGATGTTCTTAGAAAAAAAATTTTAAACATCCTTAAAGACCATAAATTTTCTGAAGATAATTTTGAAATTTTATTCATTATTGGCGGAGATGGGTTTTTTCTTTCTACTATACAAAAATATTTACATAATAAAATTAAGATAATTTTTATTAATTCAGGAACGTTAGGTTTTTATTCTTTTTCTAATTTTATTGATAAAAAAAGTATATTTTATGCAATCAATAATGATAGGTTTATAAATCTTGATTTATTAGAGGTAACTATTGATGATCAAAATAAATATTTTTGTGTAAATGATTTTGCTTTTAATAATAACCACACAACTAATTTTCAATTAAAAATAAACAATGTGTATGTTCAAAAATTTTTTGCAAACGGTTTTAATGTATCAACTAATTTAGGTTCAACAGCAAGAAATAAATCTATTGGTGCACCAATAGTTTTTCCAAATTTATCAGCTATGATTTTTTCAGAAGTTGAAAGTATTCAAAATCGCTATAATACTTCTTTGCAATCACCATTAGTTTTAAATAATAAAACTATACTTAATATTAAAATTGAGAATAGAACAAAAAGTTTTGGATCATTTTTAATTGATGGTTATGAAATAAATAACAATAATATAAAAAATAATATTAAAATTAAAATGTGTACTTCAAATGCAAAAGTATTAATTGATACTAGTGTTTCTGGTTATGCAAAAATGTTAAGATATGCTTTTATTGATAAGGTGGAATAATGGTTACAAAAAAAATAGAAAAAGAAGAACTATATATTAATGAGAATAATCAAGTATTTAATGAAAAAACTAGAAAATTCAAAACAAGAAAAATTGATGTTGAAAAAAATCAAAACGATGAAGTTCTTGTAACAGAGAAAATTAGTGAACATAATGTTCAACCTTCATCAAATTCAAATAATATAAAAATAGAAGATGATGATATTAAAATTTCTGAATTATTGAAGTCATTAGATAATAAAACAAAATTTTTCTATTACTTTTTATTAGTTATTACTTTTGGATTTATCAAAAAAACTATTATTGATCGTATAGAAGATAATACTGAAAATATTATAAAAACATCAACAAACATTCCATTTAACATTGTAGTTTTAATACATGCACTAGGTGGAAAACAAAATATTGTTGAAATTTCATCAACAATTTCTTCTTTAAAAGTCACTCTAATTAATATTGATTTAGTGGATAAAGATAAAATAAAAGATATTTCTCAAAGAGGAATATTAATTTCAGAAAATAAAATAACAATTTTGTTTGGTAATTATAGTGAACAATTAAAACAAGAATTAGAGGATGAATTGAAAAAATAATGTTTGATTTTTTTAAGAATAAACAAGATGTAACAGTAACAACAGATAAAAAGAAAAAGATCGGATTTTTTTCTTCTATTTTATTAGTCATCGGTTCTTGTGTTGGTGCTGGTGTTTTTTTTAAAGCAAGATATATTTTAAATAATGTCCATCAAGATTTTATCCTTTCTATTATTTCTTGAATTATTGCAGCATTTGCAGTTATTGCTATGGCATTAGCGTTGGTTGAAGTTGCTTCAACGTCTTTATCAAGTGATAAAGGGATAATGCAGTGAAATAAAGTTTTTAATAGAAAGTGGATTTACTATGCTTCAAAAAACTTCATGAGTTTTTTATATATGCCTATCACATATTTTTTTATGCCTGTTTATGCATGCCAATCATTAATAGATGCAATAGATTCATTTGGATTTAGTATAGATATTTCACAGATACCATGATGATCGATATTATTAGTTTCACTTATAACAAATGTTTGATTTATTATTGTTTCAGGTTTGTCATCAAGAATTGGTAATATTCAATCTTGAATAATAAATATGGTTAAATTTATACCAATGATTGTTGCTGCAATTATAGGTTTTGTAGTTTTAGGATTGAATAAGACATTACCTCCAAATATTGTTTTACCAAATGAACCACCAATTAATCATAATAGCCCACATATGATTCAATCAATAAGTCCAGGAATTGGATTGTTTTGTTCACTTTCTTCAATATTTTTTGCATATGATGGTTTCTATGTTGCAGCAGGTATTCAATCACAAATGAGAGAACCAAAAAAGACACCTATAGTTTTAGTTATTGGTTTATCATTGGTTACATTTTTTTATTTATTAATTGCTATTTCATCAATGGTTGGTTCAGAAAATGGTGCATGAGATGGTTTTAAAAACATTTTTAATTCTGAAGTATGAAAAATATTTTATGGGATATTTTCTATTTTTATTGCATTTGGTGTTTTTGGAATTGTTAATTCATATGCAATGTGAACTCCTAGATTTATTGAATCATTAATATTAGACGATGAATTTTTTGAATTTTTTTCTAGATATAAAAATAGAATAAATTTATCTAAACCAAAAATAGGTATTATTATTTCGTTAGTTTTAAGTATTCCAGTAGTTATAGTTTTTACAATAATAGGTTCATTAACTTATTTAAATGTTGGTGGATTTGAATTAGTTAATCAACAAGTTGCTGCATTATATTCATTTGCAGATTTATCCTCATCTTGAACAGCAGTATTGGTTTTTGGTTTTATATGTTTTTCAATCTTTGGATGTTTAGTTAATAGAAAGACAAAAAAAATAAAAACAAAAAAATCAAAATTATTTATACCATCAGCAATCATTTCGTTGGTTTTAATTTTAATTTCATTATCATTTGAAATTATTTCACCTTTTTATTCATTAATATATGTAATTATTAATTATGATATAAATAGTCAATTACAAACATTTCTATCTTCTATTTTTCTAATTTTAGTTCTTTTTATATATATTTTAGGAATGACACTTCCAATGATTTTAGATTTTAAATATGAAAAAAAATTAAAAACATTATCATATAAGATTAGTAATTACATTGTATAATATATATTATAGTAGTAGGTATTTGTGAAATTTAATTTTTGAAAAAAAGATAAAACAATAAAAACAAATGAACAACCAAAAGTTGAAAATAAGGTAACAGATAATAGTGATGTTTCTAGATTTTATGATTATGATAAGGTTGCACACAATCAATTTTTAACAAATGATGAAGTTAAAAGTAAATATACATCATCAGAAAACATTTCGAATAAAGATACGTTATATTCAAACAAATATAATAGTCAAAAAACTCTTAGTATGAAAATGGATGAAATTGCATTTAAATCTATTAATGATGAAATTAAATCTAATGTAAATTACAATTCATCTCAATATGAAAATTTAAGATTAAAATCAAATGATTTAAATCATGCTCATAAAATTCCTGTTAAAAAAAGAGGGTTGTTTTCAAAAAACGAAAACAACAATATTAAAGATAATAAAGTATTAGATAATTCTAATGATTATAATATTGTTGAAAATTTTGATAGAAAATATGAAAATGAAGTTGATTATTATGGTTTAAGTAAAGAACAAACTAAATTACTTGATTTAGATGAATTATTTAATGAAGATAATAATGATAAAAATTTTTTAAATGATCAACAAGTAGTTGAAAACAATCAACAAATTAATCATACAGGTTTTTATGTTGATAAAACAAAGGCGTCTAATTTGACTAATAGATTATTTGAAGAACCTGAAATAAAAATTGAACAAAATGATAAACTTGCTGCACCAAAAATGCTTATTCCTAGAAAAACAATTAGACTTTCTAATGATACTTCTTCATCTTTTGTTCCTCTAGACCAAGCTAAAAATAATTTATTCAATAATACTCAAAAAATTCAAAATAACGAAGTTGAAACACCAACAATAAATAAGTTTGTTCCAGCTAATAATCAAGTTCAAGAAAGAATTCCAACTACTGCATTAAGATATTTAACTCCTGCAGAAGAGGATGATATTTTAGATAATTCAAGAGTAAAAAAAGAAAATCGTCGTTTCATAAAATTTAAGGATTAGTTATGCAATTTTTTAAAAAAATATTATGATACATTTCTTTACCATTTGTATATATTATTTTGGTTTTTAAAGTACTATTTGGAAAGAGAAAAGCTAAAAAATATCTAAAAAATCCTGATGATTTCTTAGATTCTGAAAGATATGATTGCGTTTTTTCATTGGCTAAATTATTTTTATATACAAAAAATATAACAATGAAACAATTTGAAGAAATGGATGTAAAAATTTTATCTAAATCTCAATTGGTGATTTCAAATCATAGATCAAATATAGATCCAATTTTAATTTATTGTTTTTTATATCTTAAAAGTAATATTAGACCTGTGTTTGTTGCTAAAAAAGAATTACAAGAATCTTATTTTTCTTTTGTTTTTGATTTAATTGATACTATTTATATTGATAGAGAAAATTTGAGACAAATGGTAACTTCATTAAATGATCAAATTAAAACTTTAAAAGACAATAAAATTTTAGTTATATTTCCTGAAGGAACTAGAAACACAAATGATAAAATGCTAGATTTTAAATCTGGTGCATTTGAATTAGCGTATAAAACGATGAGTCCTATCCAACCTATTGTAATTTCTAATCAAGAATTTTATATGGAAAAATCAAACGAAAAACAAAAGAAAAAAGAAATACTCATTTGATTATTACAACCTTAGCAACCATCAAATTTTGTTTATATTGATAGAAATATATTTGCAAAAAAAGTCCAAGAAAAAATGCAAGAAGAATTTGATTCTATCAAATAATTATTTAATATATTTCTTTTTATTTATTCAATTAAATAATGTAAAAAATAAGATAAAAAATATACCAAAAGCGACTATGCATAATATAGCAGCTGGATGTCCTAATGGTTTTGTTTTATCAGCTAAAATCATATATGGGTTAGGATTAGTTATAAAACCGTATATTGTAACTCTTGCTAAAAATGGTAGTGAATATATATACATTCCATATCATGCAGGATAAATAGCTCCTATAGCTATATTATTCAATAAATTTGGATTTTTATTCTTATTTGTTCTATAGCTATTAATACTTAAAACAACAAAACTAATTGGTGTTGCTGTATGTAATCAAACAGCTCTTGCTCAACCGAATGCACTTTTTCCATCACCCATAACTGAAACAGGCATTAAATAACATCAATAAATTAAACCAACAACAACTATATAAGATGATAGATTTATTAAGTATATATTTTTTTTCATATTTGTTTTATTATTAAAAAACAATAATAATGATAAATATAAAAAACAAAGGATATTTGATATATTTGTAAAATAAGATAATTTATCAATAATAAAAGTATGCATTGGATCTAAATTAGTTGTTGGTTTTAAAAATAATAGAATCATACCTACAACAAAGATTAGTAGCGTTATGTAATATATTAGAGTATTAAAAAAAAGTTTATTTCTATATTTCTTGTTTAATATCCCAAAAAAGAAGGTTTTGTGATCGATGCTTTTGTTTAATCCATCGTTTAATTCATAATAGTTTTTAAAATTTATTAAATCTGAATTCAAAATAGATTGATGAATATAATATGGAATAAATATAAAATTAATAAAGAAAGTAAATTTATTTATTTTTAAAAATCTTCTGTTATTTTTAATAATCAAACCTAGCATTATGAAAGAGACTAATATATAAAGTGATGTGAATAGAACAAAATATATCCTATTTTCTTCTATTCTTACAGGAACATTTGGATTTATTTGGTTTACTATTCAACCATATTCATTAAATGAATCAACTGTTAATACTAAAAAATAAATAGATAAAGATATGAATAACAATTGTAATAAAGACATTATTACTAACTTAGTGTTTAGTATGTATTTTTTTTATTTTCATTAATTAGTTCATAATTATAAGACACATTAAACACATTATAATACTAAGTAATACTTTATTAAAAGTATTGTTTATTTTTTTAAACAAAATATGAATTTTTTTTCATTAATTTTATTGTGAGTTTGTTATTGGAAAGATAAAATTTAACAGTTTTTATGGAAGTGTAGATAGTTTTGGGGAAACTACTTTTAAGGATTAACATTAAAAAGTATAAAAACTATTAATCCTTGATAATAAAATTATAATCTATCATTAAATAGAATTTTTAATTGATTATAAATTTATCATTGGAAAGTTAAAATTTAACACTTTCATAGGATTCTTTGGAAAGATAAAATTTAACACTTTTATAACTATAATTATTAGT
>CASEPW010000100.1 GCA_949289925.1 uncultured Mycoplasmataceae bacterium | reverse complement strand
GTTTTTAAAAGAAACTAAAGCAAAATCATTACAAATTTTACTATTGATATCCATTTTTAATTTGCTACTAATTTTTTCAAAATTAAAATTATCTTTTAATTTAAAATTTAAATTTAAATGCAATGAGATTTCTGCTAAAAAAGAAAAAACAGAGTTTAAATCATTTCTATTAGAAGGAATGGATACATCATAAATTACATCATCTAAACCTATCACTTTATTAATATCAGAATCTTTTATTTTATTTTCTAATAGAATAATTCCATCTTTAGAACTATCTGATATATTTTCTATACCAATATTTGTTAATTCATTTATTGCACACAACATACCATCTGAAACAATTCCTCTAATTTCTCTTTTTGTTAATGTTAATCCGTTATACAATTTTATACCTGATGGAGCATATATAGCATACATTCCCTCTTTTAAATTTTTAGCACCACAAACTAGAGTTTTTGTTGTTTTATTAGAAAGTTCAATATCAACTAAATTTAACTTATCTGCATTTGGATGTTTTTTAAAAGAAACAATTTTAACAACTTTCAACCCTTTTGTTGAATGGTGTTTATAAATTTGTTCTACTTCAATCCCTACTTGGTTACAAGCATTAATGAATGAATTGTCATCTATATTTTTAAAATTTTTAGCAAACTGAATTAATAAATTTTTCGAAACCAACATATAAACTCCTATTTATTTTCAAATTGTTTTAAAAATTCAAAATCATTATTATAAAAATCTCTAATATCTTTTATTCCATATTTTAGCATTGCAATACGCTCAACACCAATACCCGCTGCCATACCTGAATCAATTCCTTTTAGTTTTGTTTTATTTATAACATTTTGATGTAACATTCCTGCACCTAAAACTTCAATTCAACCAGTTTTTTTACAAATATTGCATCCTTTATTTTTACAATTTCAACATTCAACATCTACCTCAAATGATGGTTCAGTAAATGGAAAATAACTTAATCTATATCTTGTTTTTAATTTATTACCAAAAATATATTTTATTAAACTATCAATAATTCATTTTAGATTTGATAAATTAAAATCTTTTTTTAATCAAACAAAATCAATTTGCATAAATTGATGTGAATGAGTAGCGTCATCTTCATCTTTTCTAAAAACATTACCATATGAAAAAATTCTAATATCTTCATTATTATTATTTTCAAGAACTAATGCAGTGTTTGAAGTACAATGAGTTCTTAAAATATATTGATCATTGATAAAAAAAGTATCATGAATATCTCTTGCAACATGATTTTTTGTTATATTCAAATTATCAAAATTATATAAAACATCGGCAACTTCATTTCCGTTTATTAATTCAAAATTTAATTTTTTAAAAAAGTTACTAATATCATCAATAATTAAATTTAATGGATGTCTATTACCTTTTTTGAATAATTTTATTTCTTCATTTCTATAATTTGCAATTGTAGCTTGACCTTGGCATAAACTCAAATACTTTTGTGTTAATTCCTCAACTTGCTTTTTTATTTCATTAACTTTTAATCCGAAACTTTTCTTATCTTCAACATTTTTTAATTCAGTATAAAATACAGTATAAAGTGGATTAATATATTTCTTTAAAAAAATATTTTTACATTCTATTATTTTTTGTTCAGTTTCAAGTTTAGACATTTCAAGTTCTAATTCTTTTATTTTATTTTCTAGTATGTCATCAATATTATGCATTTTTTAACTCCTTTTCTTCGTCTTTTTGTTGCATATATAAATAAATTCTTTCAAGAATAAGAATTATAGAAAATAATGCAATAGCACAGGAAATAACAATAGCAATTATTAAACCAAAAACTTCTCAAAATTCTATGGAATTAGAAATATTATTAATACTTGGATATTTTGAAACAAAAAATGAGCAAACACTAATACTAGCAATAGATAAAATTAATAAAATAGAAAATGAAATTGTTAATATATGTTTTTTCATATTATATATTATAAATAATATAAACATGTTATAGACAATCTTTTTGCTTAAATATCATTGGAAAG
>CASEPW010000099.1 GCA_949289925.1 uncultured Mycoplasmataceae bacterium | reverse complement strand
TTAAGTGCAGAAAGTATTATCTAATGAAGGGTTTAGTAGTATTAAAAAATCGTTCGCAAATCATTGTTGAAGATTTAGAACAAAATAACAAATTTGTTGTTGAATTGAAAGGTACATTAAGAAAGTTAGATATTTCTTTATGTATCGGAGATTTCGTTGATTTTGAATATTCATCAGGGACATATTTAATAACAAATATACATGAAAGAAAAAGTTTATTAATAAGACCAAAAGTTGCAAATATCGATAAAGTTTTTATTGTTCAATCAACGAAACAACCAGATTTTAGTGAGTTATTAATTGATAAAATGATAATATTTTATAAATCTCATAATGTTGATGTTGGTATCGTCTATACTAAAAGTGATATTTATATGAATGAAAAAATTGCAGAATCATTGCATAATTATGAAAAATTTGGTTATGAAGTATTTAATGCAAATAGCAATGAAGATTTAAAAAAAATTAAGAGTGAAATTAAAAATAAAATAATATGTTTTGTGGGTAATTCTGGAGTTGGTAAATCTACATTAATAAATAAAATAGATGAAAAATTAAACATCAAAACACAAGAAACATCAAAAGCACTAAATCGTGGTAAACACACAACTACTACTACAACAATATATAATTTTTCTGATGGTAAAATGGTAGATAGTCCTGGATTTTCAACAATATCAATTAATTTAGATAAAAAAGATACTGCATACTTATTTTTTCATTCTAATAAATACATTATTAATTGTAAATTTAATGATTGTATGCATTTAAATGAGCATGGGTGTAAAGTTAAAGAACTTATGGTAAATGATCCGACACTAAAATGAAGATATGATAATTATTTGAAAATAATTAAATAAATTAGATAAAAAATAAAAATGTTTTAAAATAAATATATATTTAGGTTTAGGAATGCCATTATATTTAATTATTTTATTATCAATACTTGTAGGTTTAGGAATTTTATTTCTATTTTATTTATTTTTTGTATTTAGAAGAATATCAATTATGACTAAAAAAATAGATTATTTAGTTGAGGATATAACATATAAATCAGAAAGTATGTCACCTGTTATTGAATCTTTAATTAAAGTATCATCATATGTAAATGTAATTGACTTGGCAATTAAAAGAAATTCAACTACTATTGAAAATATTATTAAAAATAATCAAGATGCCATCACAAAATTTAATAAACAATTAGAAAAGGCATTATTAGATGAAAATAAGTAATTTTATTCATACTATACTTTATAAAATTTACAAGGATTCTGTATTACTATCTTCTGATTATAAAAATCGTGATTTATATTTGGAGAATATCAATTTAAAATTAGAAAATTGAATAGTTCAACTTAACAATTGAAACTTTGTTAATCATACAATTGAAAACATTAAATCAAATCTAATCAATGAAATATTTGATTTACAATCACAAAAAAATATTAATGTTTATCAATTATGAGATGTTCAAAATAAAATTGATATGTTATTTAAGGTTAGATATGAAAAATAAAATTGTTATTGATATTGGTAATTCATATATTAAAGTTGCTGATGAACAAAAAAATATTTACAAGTTTAAAATTGATAATCTAAATCAATTACAAAATTATTTAAAACAAAACACTAATGATTATTATTATATAGGATCAGTTAATAAAGAAACTTGTAGTAAAGTAGTTTCATTATTAAAAAAAAATAACATAAAATACAAAATTATCAGTAATAAAGATTTTTTAAAATTTATTAAATTAGATAAAGATATAGAAATAAATCAAGTTGGACTAGACATTTTAGCTATTGTTTATGGAATTGAAGATAATGACTATATTTTTGTAAATGCAGGAACAGCTCTATTATTTATAAAGTTTTCAAATCAATTAGATGGAGTTATTATTTCATCCAATATTTTTTATAACACTGATGTTTTAACTTCCAAAATTAATATTGATTTTAATCTAATAAAATTTGATGATTTTGGTAAAAATAATGATCAAGCATTTTCAAGCGCTATTAATTTACAATTTATTAAACCATTAAATAAATTGATTCAAAAACATAATATTAAAAAAATTTATTATCACAATGTAAATAAAAGTGTGATGAAAAATATAGATGTAGCAACTATTACTGAAGATCAAAATGCAACAATTAAAGGTTATATAAAATTAGTTAATAATATCTA
>CASEPW010000098.1 GCA_949289925.1 uncultured Mycoplasmataceae bacterium | reverse complement strand
TGTTTATAAACTCTATCCAGTCTTATTATTAATTAGATAATTTTTATTCAATTATTAAATCAAATTTAATATATAATTATGGTATGAATTTATGTATTAAAAATTTAAATGTTCAGATAGAACAAAAAAAAATATTAAAAAATATTGATTTTTCTATTAATAAAGGTGATGTTGTGGCAATTATTGGGCCAAATGGTCATGGAAAATCAACAATTTTAAAATCTATTATTAATCACTACTCATTAACAAAAGATGGTAGTATAAAACTAGATGATAAAGAAATAAATAACTTATCAACTAATGAGATTACAAATCTTGGTGTATTTTATTGTTCTCAAAATCCGATTGAGATATATGGAATTACACAATTAGATTTATATAAATCTATTTTGAATAATATAAATAAAGAACCATTAAAAATAAGTGAAATGTATTTTCAAATATCAAAAAATCTTAAAAAATTGAATCTTGATGAAAGCATTTTAGAAAGATATGTTAATGTAGGATTTAGTGGTGGTGAAAAAAAGAAAAATGAAATATTACAAATGTTATTATTAAACCCAAACATTATTCTTTTAGATGAAATTGATTCAGGATTAGATATTGATTCTTTCAATACTATAGTAGATATTATTGACGATGAAATAAAACAACATAAAAGTGTGCTTTTTGTTACTCATAACCACAATTTAATAGATAGATTAAATCCTAATAAAGTATTAGTTGTTGCTAATGGAGAAATAGTAAAGGTTGGAGATAAATCATTGACTGATGAAATATTTAAAATTGGATTTAACAAATATTTTAAAAATAATGGAATTATATTAGAAAAAGAAAAAAAGATTGATTCACTAGGAAGTTGTGGAGCAAAAAATGGAAAAACTTATAAAGATAAATAGTGATAATTTTATACAAAAAATAGATGTATCAACAAATGAATTAAATTTTATTGATATTGATAAAGGTTGTTCAAATATTGATATAACATTCAATTTTTATGAATCATGTGATATAAATTTTTCTTCTTTTACATGAAATAATGATAAAAAAATTAGCATTAAATTAAATCTATTAAAAGATGATTGTGTTGTGAATTTCTTCTTTAATTCATTAACTATCAATAATTATAAAAGTGAAATAACTGTTGATGGTGTGAATGTTAATGATGTAAATAACAATCATATTGATATACAAATATCAGGTATAGTAAACTCACAAAAATCACAAATCAAATGTTTGCCAATGTATCATTTAAAATCTAATAAAGTAGATGCAAAGCACGGATTAATAATTGGAACATTTAATGATGACGAAATTTTCTCACTACTTACAAAAGGGATAGAAATTTCAGATGCAAAGACAATGTTAATTTGGTCTAAATTTAATAAAACATTAAATTTTTTACCACAAAATGAAAAAGATGATTATTATAAATTTATATTAGAAAAATGAGGTAAAGATGAAAAATAATTTTAAAAAAGATTTTTCTTGATTTAAAAATAATGAAAATATTGTTTTTTTAGATTCAGCTGCTGGATCATTAAAACCTGATTGTGTTGTTGATGTTGTAAAACATTACTATTTTACTCAATCTACAAACCCTCACAATGATGATTCATTATTTACACATAAAGCAAAAATTGTTATGGATGAATGTCGTGAAAATGTTTCAAAATTAATAAATTGTAGTGCTGAAGAAATTATTTTCACGTCAGGTGCAACAGAATCATTAATGTTAATAGCACAATCATTAAAACATTTATTAAAGAAAGATGATGAAGTTATTTTATCTAGAATTGAACATGCATCGAATTTATTACCTTGATATGAATTGAGAGATGAAATAGGGATAAAGATTAAATTCATAAAAGAAAAAGATATGAATGTTGATTATGACGATTTAAAAAACATTCTTTCTGAAAAAACAAAAATTGTTTCAATAACAGGTGGAAGTAATTTAACAGGATATGGTGTAGATATTAAAAGAATTTCAGAAATTGTTAAATCATATAATAAAAATATTTTTCTTTCTATTGATGCTGCACAAAGAATTGTTCATGCAAAATGTGATGTTAAAGAATGAAATGCTGATTTTCTAGCATTTTCAGGAAATAAAATTTTTGGACCTACTGGTATTGGAGTTTGTTTTGTTAAAAAAGAACTTCAAAATTTAATAAATCCATTAAAATATGGTGGGGGAATGAATTCAACAATAACTACTACTGATTTTTGTTATATTGATGGTGTGGAAAAATTTGAAGCTGGAACACCAAATGTCGCAGGAATATACGGTTTAAATCAAGCAATTAAATATATCCTTAATGTTGGATATAAAACAATTGAAGAAATTGAATATGAAAATTGAAACTATTTTAAACAACTTTTTAATGAATACAACATTCCAAATTTAATATGAATAAATAATCATCAACTATCTTCTACATTTATCATTAATATAAAAGGTGTTTTTCCACAAGATTTAGCTCATTATTTGGGAAAAAATAATATCATTGTAAGATCAGGGTTGTCATGTGCTAAATTAATGAAAGATGTAATAAATGATGTTGGTGTTGTTAGAGCATCAACTTCTATTTATACAACAAAGGATGATATTAAAACTTTATTCGAGGTGTTAAAGAGATTTAAAAAGGAGGATGTATTAAATGGAATCATCTAAAAATATGGAAATATTAAGAGCAATCATTATGCAACATTATGATCAACCAACAAATAAAGTTGATGATTTAAATCTTTTAAAAGATTACATTCATTATCACAACAAATCATCAAGTTGTATTGATGATATTGATTTTTATATAAAAGTTGAAAATGATATTGTTGTTGATGCAAAATTTTATGGAGTTGGTTGTGCAATTTCAACTGCATCAACAGATATTATTTGTGACATAATAAAAAATAAAAATGTTAATTTTATAGATAAATTATTAATGAATTATTACAACATGATTAATAATAGCGGTGAATACGATGAAGAAATATTGGATGAACTTATTGCATTTTGTAATATCCACGAACAAAGCAATAGAAAAAAATGTGCTTCAATTGGAGCTGATGCTTTAGTTAAGATTGTTGAAGGGAAATATGAAAAATAATTCTATTCCTAAAGGTTTAAATGAAAATATTATTAAACAAATTTCATCTATAAAAAATGAAGATGAAAAAATGTTAAACATTAGACTTAAATCATATGAATGATTTAATAAACTTAAAAATCCTACATGAACAAATGATATTGAAGAAATAAATTTTAATGATTTTTATTATTTTGTTTCTCATGATTCAAAAATTAATAATACTTGAGATACGGTTCCTAAAAAAATTAAAGATACATTTAATAAATTAGGAATAATTGAAGCAGAGGCAAAATATCTAAATGGTATAACAACACAATATGATTCAACTGCAATTTATCACAACGAAAGAGAAGAACTAAAAAAAATGGGGATAATTTTTTGTGATACTGATACTGCAAGGAAAGAATATCCTGAAATTTTTTATCAATATTTTTCTAAATTAGTTCCAATTACAGATAATAAATATGCCGCATTAAATACTGCTGTATGAAGTGGAGGAACATTTATATATGTTCCAAAAAATGTTAAATTAGAAAAACCATTACAATCATATTTTAGAATTAATTCACAATCATTAGGACAATTTGAAAGAACATTAATTATTGTTGATGAAAATGCTTCTTTACATTATGTAGAAGGTTGTACAGCACCAGTTTATTCTTCAAATAATTTACACGCAGCAGTTGTTGAAGTATTTGTTAACAAAAATGCACAAATGAAATATACAACTATTCAAAATTGATCTGATAATGTTTTAAATTATGTAACTAAAAGAGCTATAACTGAAGAAAATGCTTCAATGACATGGATTGATGGAAATATTGGTTCAAAACACAATATTAAATTCCCGTGTACAATTTTAAAAGGTGATAATTCAAAATCTTCATGTATTTCAATTGCCGTTGCTAATGAAGGTGTAATTCAAGATTCAGGAGCAAAAATGATTCATTTAGGAAAAAATACTAAATCAAGAATTGTTTCTAAATCGATTGGAAGAAAAAACTCAAAAAGTATTTTTAGAGGATTGGTTGATATAAATCAAAATGCTACAAATTCAAGATCATTTGTGAAATGTGATTCATTATTAATTGATGAAGATTTAATTGCTGATACTATTCCATTAGAAATTATAAGAAATGATTCATCAATTATTGAACATGAAGCAACAATTAGTAAAATTTCTGATGAACAATTATTTTATTTAAAATCTAAAGGTATAGATGAATCATCAGCAGAACATTTATTAACTCTTGGATTTATCGATGATTTTGCTAAAGAACTACCTATGGAATATGCTGTTGAATTGAATAGATTGTTAAAAATTAATATGTAATTTTTAATAATAAATTGTTTTATAATCAAGTTAGATATGAAAAAAAATAAAAAAGCTTTGTGATCATTATCTATAGTTTTATTAATTACATCTATTAGTGTTACTGGAGCTATAAGTGGCATAGTTATCAATAACTCAAAAATAGATTCACCAATCATCACCCCACCAAATCCTAATTTTCCAGAAAATAAAATTGAATTTGAAACATGAAATAACAATCAAAATAAAGAAAATAAATTTTCTATAGTAGACCAAATAATAAATTAAATATAGTTCCATTATGAGGTGCAGATGATATTACAAATGCAGATTTTAGTGATGGAAGAATAAATGATAATCCAATGTTAGGAAATATAATAAACGAACAATATAAAAGGTTAGCTCAAATTTCTTTTTCTGTTAACTTTGCTGCAAGTGGTGGCAACTATTTAGGAACAGCTTGAATACTAGATTATGAGAT
>CASEPW010000097.1 GCA_949289925.1 uncultured Mycoplasmataceae bacterium | reverse complement strand
TAATTTTAATATCAAGGATTAATAGTTTTTATACTTTTTAATGTTAATCCTTAAAAGTAGTTTCCCCAAAACTATCTACACTTCCAATAATTCTATTAAATCTAATACTTTTATTTCTTTTTCTATTCTATCTTTTTGATTTTTTAATATAACAATATCATTTTTAATAAGTTCATCCTTAACTATGATTACATTTTCACAATTAAATTTTTCAACATATTTATAATGTTTATCTAATTTAAATGTTTTGTTACTTACATTACAACTTACTCCAGCTCCTAATCTAATAGCATTACATAAATTAATTGAATAATTTAAAGCTTTTTCACTTAGAGGTAAGATAATTGCTTTAACTAATGCCTTTTTAAATAATTCATTATTTTCACCTAATGCAATAATTATTCTTTCAATTCCCATTCCGAAACCAATACCTTTTACATCAGGGCCACCAGTTTGTTTTACTAATGAATCATATCTTCCACCGCCGATAATTGTTGATTGTGCTGTTAGATTATCACTTTTTGATATAAATTCAAACACTAAACCATTATAGTAATCAAGACCTCTTACTAATTTTTGATTTATTGTATATTTGATTCCAAATAGATCCAATAGATTCGTAATTTTATCAAAATATTTTTTTTCTTCATCAGTTAAAAAATCATTAAGTAAAGGAGCGTTTTTTACAAAATCTTTTTCACCATCAATTTTATCATCTAAAATTCTTAATGGATTTTTATCGATTCTTCTTTGTGAATCCTCAGAAAGTTCACTACGATATTTTTCAAAATAAACTTTTAATGCATTTATATATTTTAATCTTGATTCATTTGAACCAAGATTATTTATTTCTAAAACATATTCATTTATTTTTAAAGTTTTTAATATAGTTTCAGCAAAAATTATTACTTCAACTTCATCATATTCATTAAATTCTCCTACACATTCAATTCCAAATTGATGAAATTGACGTTGTCTACCATTTTGAGGTCTTTCATATCTAAACATTTCTCCAAAATAAAAAAACTTTGATAATAATGTTGTACTAGTTAATTTTTTTGATTCAACAATAGCTCTAATTGCTGATGCTGTTCCTTCAGGTCTTAATGCTAATTTTCTATCACCTTTATCTTTGAAAGTATAAATTTCTTTTGTAACAATATCAGATTCTTCACCAACAGATTTTTTAAATAAGTCTGCACTTTCAAACATAGGAGTTTTTATTTCATAGTAGCAAAATAACTCAGCTAAAGTTCTTACAATAGATTCAACTGTTCTAAAATTTATAATATCTTGATCTAATAAATCAACTGTTCCTCTTGGTCTTGTGTAATTCATATTTATTATTATACTAATAATAAAAATAAAACTTATAATAATTTCCAAGTTTTAATTAAATCATTTTTAGATAATTCAGTTTGTATTTTTTCTAGTTGATTTAAATTCTTTACATAAAGTGTTGTTTTGATAGTGAATTTTTTATATAGTTGTTTATCTTTTTTAAGATTAAAATCTTTAATATCAGCTCTATATCTTAATATTGTATTTATAATTAATGAAGATATATTTTGTGAGAAATCTCCATGCATAATAATGTTGGCTAAGAATGTTCTATTTGCTTTCTTAATTTTTTCTTTATCTCAATGCAACACAACTTTTTTTACTTTTGTATTATCAATGTTATTTAACAATTCACAATTATAATTATGAACATATAATGTATCATTTTCTAAAATTCCTATTACCTGCATAGGTGGGATTTTAGAACAACATTTAGGAATTTTTATATTATTGAAATATGATTCAATTGGTTGAAAATAAAAATCATGTATAACTGATTTATCTAGGTATTCATGCATACTTTCTATTACACTTTTTTTCTTATTTTTAAATAGTTCAATAACATCTTCTTTTGTAAATTTACCAGATTCAAGAATTTTAAAAAATTCTTCTGTATTTTCAATATTAAAAACTTCAAATAAAAATTCTTTTATTCATTGTTTCTTTATTTTTTTTCCTAATTCATCTGAAATTAGTTTTATTAAATCTTGTTCATTAGTAGGCGTGTCATTTAAAAGTGATGATAATGATGAATTAATATATTTTTTTACATGTATATCTCTTGTTACGTTTAGTCATGATTTTGAAATAGTTGGTGAATCTGAAAAATGTATTTTTATATTATCAGCAGGACTTAAAATTTGATATGAAGAAGCTAACATACCATTCACATAAACTTCATCAAAATATATAAATTTATCTCTATGATTTAAATAAACATAATCCATAACAATAGTATTTTTTGAAATAGTCATTCATTTTTCTAAATTTATATCAAAAATATTGATTGGATTTTTTTGACCAATTTGTTTGATTATATTTATTTTTTCTTGGATATCCTCTACTTCATTTATTTCATTATAAATTTTTGATGCAAATTCGTTAATAGTATCGCTATTATTTGCAATTTCTTTATATCTTCAATGCGCTGCAAGACCAAAATTAGCAACATCTTCCATTGTAAAAGTTCTAATTTGTACTTCAATTCTAACTTCCTCATATAATAATGAAGTGTGAATTGTTTGATATAAATTCGATTTAGGGGTTGAAATAAAATCTTTAAAAGAATCTTTATTATAGAAAAAATTCAGATGTAATATACCTAATATTAAATAACAATCTAAAATATTATCAGTTAAAATTCTTACAGCAAATAAGTCAGCTATTTCACCATTTAATCTCATTTTTTCTCTTGTCGAATAAACACTTTTTATACGATAATAAACTTCAGCATTAATATTGTTGTGTTTTAACAAAAAATTTACTTTATCAACAAAATTATCAAACGTTCTAACATATTTTTCTTTAGTTTCTTCAATGTAATTTGATATTGTATTATATTCTATTGGATTTAGTATCTTAAAACACATATCTTGCAGCTCAGTTTTTATACTATACATTCCAATTCTTCCTGCAAGAGCTGAATATATATCCATAGTTTCTTTAGCCATTCTTATTTGTCTATCATGTTTTAAATATTCAATAGTTTTCATATTATGATATCTATCTGCAATTTTTATAAAAAGAACCCTAATATCTGTACACATATTCATAAAAACTTGTAGTAAATATTTGTTGTCTTCATCATTATATGCATCAATTTTTCTATTTTCAGAAGAAAAAATTGAAACTTTTGAAACGGATTTAACTAAAAATCCTACTTCTTCACCAAATTCTTTAACAATATCCTCATATGTAACACTAGTATCTTCAATCAAATCATGTAATATTCCAGCTACAATACTACTTACATCTAATGATCATGACATTAACAGTTTTCCAACAGCAATTGGATGGATAATATAAGGTTCGCCTGATTTTCTTTTTTGGTCCTTATGGTGAAAATCTGCATATAAAGCTGCCTTTTTAATGATTTTTATATCATTTTCATTAAAACCATATCTATCTTTGTCATTTTGAATTAATTCTATAAAACCTTCAACACTATTCATAAAAATATTATAATATTAAATATTTTATTAAAATAAAATAGTTTAGTATAATTTACATATGATTAAAAAAAGAAAAGTAACTATATTCAAAAAAGTAGCAGGTATATTTTTTGTAATAATTGCATTCTTGGCTTCAGGAGTTGCAATTACTTTTTCTTCTTTAAATATAGCAAGCAAAACTCATTTATCTTCAGATTTTGATAATGGTGTTAGTTACTCATTAAGATTTAATTTAGTAGATAAAGATAATAAACCTTTATATGTTTTAAATCCTTCTACTCATGATAATCCATATAAAATAAATGATGAAAAATTAGTTTTATCTAAACTTGATAATACAGCAACAATAGTTGCAAAGCAACTTGAAGATTTAGGTCTTACAAATATTTCAGTTTCTTCAGGGATTGGAAGTTATTTATATCATGATCAAACTGCAAATGAAAAAATTATACCAATTGGTTATGTAAATATGAATTTTGAAAATTCACCCGCAGTTTTTGGAATTAGTGATGAAAAAGATAATGAATTCTTAAATGCTTCAAAAATTTCTTCGAAAATAGGAGATTCAAATCGTTATCAATTTGAATCTATTAAATCTAAATATACAGGTTATTTCAATAATTCATTACCATCAACTGGAAGAGATGGTAGTAATAATAATACTAATTCTTCTATTATTGCTAATGAAAGTGGTGCTTCAGAAAAGCAACCATATTTTTTAGTTTCATCACCATCAAATTTAACAGAAAAAATTACTACATACAAAAACAGTGAAGGTGTTATAGATTCAAACGCAATTCAACTTGTTCAAGAAAACTATTATTATATTGGACCATTTATTAAACAAAAATTTGATTTTGATGACCTTCCAGAAGCTCCTGAAGAATCTACAACTACATATGCTGATACATCAACTGGAACAGATTCAGGTAGTTCAGGTAGTGAAGGGAGTGAAGGGAGTGGTTCTGGTTCAGAAGGGGAAACTGAACAAAAACCAAACCCTAGAGAACAATTTCAAACAAAATATACATGATTTTTGTGAAAAGATAAATCAGGTTTTATAAATTATTTAAATCAATTAGTTTTAGCTTCTTACTACAACATTTATGCAAATAATTTATCTTCATCTTCTATTTCAAATAAAGATTTATATAATGTAGGTACACCTACAAATGACAATACAACTAACACAAATGCTATAGATACAGATTTAAGAAAACAAATTAATTTATATTTGGATAGTTTAAATGAATTAGAAAAAAATATAGTTAAATTTTTCACAACAACAGGACGTGGGAATCCTGATTTTATTAATGAAAATAATTTAATGGGTTTTTTGTATGAATTTTATAATTCAGAATTTAATACATCAAATTCTGTAGGTATACCAAATGATATTTCAAAACCAATAGATCCAAATACACATTCAAATTCTGAATTAGAAGGTTGAGGTTTTTTAGAAGCTGATAATAGTGATTTAAATGAACTTATTTCACCATATTTGATTGGAAAATATGATTATTCTAACTTTTCTTCATTTTTTGAAAATCCTAACCCACCTACAGAAGATGAGTTAAAAGAAGCAGAGTCAAAACATAAACCTATATACTATACTACACATAAATTTAAATTACCAAATCAAGAAAGTAGTATAGATGATTTTATAAATAATATTTCACAATTACAATATGATTTTCCAATTTTAGATATTGCTAATGACAATAGTGTTGAAGAATTATATATTGCAAACCGTGAAGTGAAAAAATTTAATGATGAAATTTGAAATGGTGTATATGGGCAATTATCAAGTGAAATATTTAAAGATAATAAAGATTATCAAAAAAAATTAAAAGAAATAGCAAATAACTTTTCATTACAAAAAATATTTGGTGATGTAGCTGCTACTAAACCTAGATATGAAAATCCTGCATTTTATAATTTCCCTATTTTTAATATCTTTTTAATATCATTATCAGCAATAATTTTAATAGTAGGAATTATAGTTTCTATTTTGTATCGTATACCTGGATTTTTTTCTTTCTTGTTTTCAGCACTAACCTTTACCGGTTCAATTGCATTCTTTAATTTATTTGGTTTTACTTTTTCTTTTTTCAGTTTTATTGGATTGTTATTCGGGACTGCATTATCATTTTTAACACCTTTCTTTGTGTTTAGAAATTTCAAAAAAGAAATTAAAGAAGGATCAAGTATTTATGGTGCTTTTGTGAAAACAATGAAAAAATACTGAAAACTTTCTTTAGATATACATGTTGTTTCAATTCTTGCATCATTCTCATTTTTATTCTTTGGTTCTAATCAAATTGTTGATTTTGGTGCAGTATTAACTATTTCATCATTCTTATCATTAGTGTTAAGTGGTGTTGCGTTTTTCTTGTGTATTTCTATTATTATTACTTTATTTAAATATTTATCACCAAAATTTTTCATGACTAAATATCAAGGATTGATTATGAAGATGAGTTCACAATCATTTGGTGATTCATCATTAACAAAACTAAATCTAAATAATAAGAAAGAATCATGAATATTATCAAAAATTAAATGATCAAATTTTTATAGTAAAATGTGAATCATTTCTTTAATGTCTATAGTTTTTGTTTCATTTATAGGTTTAATTCTATTATTTGTTTTAGGACCTGGTTATTCAATTGATTTTTCAGGTGGTTATATTTTGAAAATTTTTAATTATGATAAATTTTCAAATTTAATAAATAATAATTTTGGTTCAATACCAGGATATATAGGGAATGGCGCTTATATATTTGATAATGTGTTGTATATTCCATCAAATGGTATAGATAATATAGCTGTTTTAAAATGAATTAATGGTTTAACTACAGATCCATCAACTAAAAACATTTTAATTAACTCTTATTCTATTGTAGAATCTAATAATTCAATTTCACTTGAACTTGTTAGAAATGCATGAGCATGTTTTGGAATATCACTTGGATTTATCTCTTGTTGAGTTTTAATTTCTATAAACTGGGTTTATATTATTCCATTTGTTGCAGTTCAATTATCATCAATTGTTTTATTTATGGGTTGAATTGGAATTACGAGATTTGAATTAAATATCGAATCAATTTCTGTTGTTTTATTACTTTACTTAACATCAATCGTTTATTCAGTAGGTTTATTATCATCGATAAAAATTTCATGAGATCGTTCTAAACCATTATCTTTTGATGAATTGAAATTATTAACTAATTCAATAGTATTAAAAGTTAATAATAATTTTATTTTTATGATATATATATTAATTGGGTTTGCAATTGTAATTACAGTAGCTACATTGAATAAATTATTATTCTTAGCATTTATTACAATGATAATTGGTTTAATAGTTTTAATATTCTTTGTACCTCGTATTTTATTACAAGCCTGAATACTTTCTATTAAATTAAAGAATATTTATGTAAAAGAAATTTCGAACTCTGCATTTAATAAAACTAGAGTTAAAATTAAAAACTATGACGATATAGATGAACAATTAGTGAAAGGGTTAAATTATAAATAGTATGAAAAAAGATATTAATTATATTAAAGAATTAATTTTAGCAATAAATGATTTTCCAAAACCTGGAATTATTTTTAGAGACATTACTCCTATTTTTCAAAATCCAGAAGC
>CASEPW010000096.1 GCA_949289925.1 uncultured Mycoplasmataceae bacterium | reverse complement strand
TTTATATAAAAAAAACTAGGCATAGCCTAGTTTAAAACTAATGGGGCGACCTACGGGATTTGAACCCGCGAATGTCTGAGTCACAGTCAGATGTGTTAGCCTCTTCACCAAAGCCGCCATATTAACAAGTAGATTATAACATTTTTAATGTTTTAATACAAATATTACTTAATACAATCAACAAGCATAATTAAATTAGCAATAATCTCCTAATATAGGTGATATTATAGGAATAAAACATATCTTCAAACTATGTTTTATCAATCTTTTTATAAATAATTGAATATGTTAATCTTGGGATAAGATCTCTAAAAGGATTTAGTGCATATCCAGTTACACCAACAAAACCATATCCAATACCCATAAGTAAAAAAACTAATTAATAAAATTTTTACATAGAATAAATCATTATTAAAATTGAACCAACACCAATAATAGCAATCATAAATATAAAGGTTGTAGAAAATTCGTTGAAGATATTTGCTATTTTATTGTGAATTGATGGACTTGTAAAAAACATTCTTAAATAGTTTTGTATTCATCACATTTCATTTATCTTTTATAAAAAAGATATGCTAAAAGTGGCTACAAACACTAAAACAAATCAAAAAGTTGTTCTTATAGTGATTTTAATTACATCATAACTGAAAATGATTATGATAATTGAAAAAAGATATGTGATTTTATGCAATGAATTTAGTAACAAAGTTTAAATTAAACGATTAAAAATTACTATTGTATAATTTTTAATGTTATGAATAATCTAAGATTAGATCTTTATTTAGTTAACAATAAATTGTGTGAAACTAGAAACAAAGCACAAGAATTAATTAAATCTTCTTGTGTGTTGGTTAATAATGTTATTATTACAAAACCAAATACTATCATAAATCAAAAAGATAGTGTGGAAATTGTAAAAAAATTTCAATATGTTTCAAGAGCAGGATATAAATTAAAAAATGCTATTGATGAATTTAAAGTTGATTTGAATAATAAAATTGTATTAGATGTAGGTTCATCTACTGGAGGTTTTGCAGATTGTTGCCTACAGAATGGAGCAAAAAAAGTATACTGTTTGGATGTAGGTAGTAATCAATTGCATCATACAATTAAAAATAATAAAAATGTTGTTGAATTATCAAATACTAATATTAAAGATGTTAATATAGAAATGATAAATGATGTTTTAGATATTATTGTAAGTGATATATCTTTCATTAGTTCTAAATTTATGTTTGAAAATATTATTAAATTAAAAATTAATAGTGAGACTAAAATAATTAGTTTAATAAAACCCCAATTTGAGTTAACAAAGGAAATTCTAAACAAGCATAATGGAGTTGTAAAAGAAGAAAAATATCATCAACAAGCAATTGATAATGTAATAACTGCAGCTAAAAAATTAGGTTTTAAATGTTTAGATGTAATTGAATCACCTATTACAGGTGCAAAATTAAAAAATAAAGAATTTTTAGGATTATTTATGTATGAAAAATAGAATTATATTCCATATTGACATAAATTATTTTTTTGCACAAGTAGAAGAAATATTAAATCCTAGTTTAAAAAATAAGCCAGTAGTAGTTTGCCCGAATAAATATCGTAGTGTTGTATCTTCATCGAATTATGTTGCTAGAAGTTATGGTGTAAAAGCTCCGCAAAAAACATATGAGGCTAAAAAATTATGTGAGGATTTAATATTTGTTGAATCTAATATGTTTAGATATAAGCAATTCTCAAAAAAGTTCTTTGAATGCATAAAAAATCATTTTTCTAAAGAGATTGAATGCTACTCAATAGATGAGTGCTATATTGACGTTACAGACATGTTAGAAAAATATCATAATAACTATCTTTTTTTAGCTAATGATATGTATAAAACAATTATTAATAAAACAGGTTTAAAAACTTCTATTGGAATCGGTGACAATAAATTTCTTGCTAAAACAGCAAATGATATTAGTGATAAAAAAAAGTTTTATAACACTCTATTTAAAAATGAAATAGAAGAAAAATTGTATGATCAAAACATATCAAAAATTTTCTTTGTAGGTAAAAAGACAAATGAAATTTTTATTAAACACAATATAAAAACTGTAAGAGATTTTTTAAATTATTCAAATGTTGATGAGCTAAAAGAATTATTAAAATCAAAATTCGAAATTTTAAGTATTTTTTTTAAAGGAGAAAGTAGTGATATATTAGATGTAGAAGATTCATTAAATAAAAATATTTCTTTAGCTGAAACATTTTTATTTATAACTTCAGAAACAGAATTTATTAAGAATAAAATAATAGAATTATCTACGCAATTATTTTATAAAATGAGAATGAAAAACTTATGAGCAAAAACATACACCTTATCTTTTAGAAATGAATATAAAAAAACATCATCAAGAAATATTACAATTTCTAAAAAAATAACAAATTGTGAAGAGTTTTCAAATATCTTTATTAAATTATTGAATAAATATTGAGAAAATGAAATGATAAATCAAGTATCTGTTGGAGTTAGTAAACTTGAAGTTGACAACAACTATATTGGAATAAAACAACTAACATTATTTGATGAAGAATAATTATTTTTCTTCTTCATTTTTAATAATAGATAAGTTTTTACTAAATTCATTTAAATTATTTTTTAATATATTATTTTTATATTCTCTTTGATAAAAACTTCTAGTAGTTGTTGTTCCACTATCTGACGAAGAATCACCAGTACTTCCGTCAGTTCCGCCTTCAGGTGGTGTAGGTTGAGTTCCTGTATCTTCACCTAAATAATCTGGATTATAAAAACTAATTATTTGATCAAGTGTATTACCGATAGATACTTGAGAAGAAGAAAAACCTGAAATGACTTTAATATCAAATGGGTTAGAAATTTCAGTTTCATAATTGTTTGAATCTATATTTCTAAAACAAACTAACATTCCTTCTTTACTTGATGAAGAATTTTGATAAACTGTAGATAAATAACTTTCAATGAATGAAAAATTACTTAGGTAATTCTTTGTTTCTGTATCATTTCTATAATAAACTTTTTCATATTCTGTATCATATTTATCATTTGGTCTTCATTCATAATATGCTGTTGGGTCTGGTTCAAAAACGAAGTTATTAAATTCAGGACTTTCAATACTTGAAATTCCTTTTACAACTTCAACTCCTACAACATCTCTAACATCTTCTTTATTTTCAACAACACCTCATTTAAATGGGTCTATTTGATAAACATAGAAACCATCTTTATCTTTAACTGGATCTCCATTTTGATCAAGAAGAAACTTATTAGTTTCAAAATTTCCACTCATTGCTCTTTGTCTTTTTAAATTTCATGCATCTTTGTAAGATTTTTTATCTACCATATCAACATAATTTAAAAAAGTTATATCAATTTTATCTAATCCAAGTTTGCTTGCATTTTCTCCTCAAAATGAATCATATATTCTATGCATTAATGAATTTGGATAAATTGGTGATTGACCATCAATATTGATATAATTACCATTTAAACCTCATAACATTAGATTTGTTTGTGCGTAAGCTTGAGAACCAAAGTAAAAAATGAAATTACCATTACTTACAGATTTTGGATTATCTAAAATTCTAGATAAAGAAAAATTAGATGTAGGTAATGCAGAATAATCAATTTTAACTATTTCATTACTTTTTCATTTATTATATGTTTCTTTTGT
>CASEPW010000095.1 GCA_949289925.1 uncultured Mycoplasmataceae bacterium | reverse complement strand
TAGTTTTTATTTAATATTTTTCTTTTCAACAATTTCACCAAAATATTTTTTGATATTTTTTAATTCATCATTTTTAATCGTTAAGTATATTCTATCTAATTTTTGTAAGATGTAGTTATTTGGGTTCATTATAATTGGTTCATTTGGCTTATTTTGTTTAATTGCAAAGATGTTATAAGCATCATTATTTTTAAAATCATCTAAATTTTTACCAACAAGATTTTCATTATTTAATTTTAAAGAAATCATTGTGACATGCTCACCATTATAAATATAATTAATGTCATTATGATATGAAAGAATTTGTTTTGCAACTTGCACTCCAATAACTCTTTCTGGAAAAACAATATCTTTTATACCAAGTGATGTTAAAACTTTTTTGTGTAATTCGTTTCTAGCTTTTGCAGTGATGTTAGTAATACCTATTTCTTTCAAATTAACACATGTCATAATACTAGATTCTATATCAGATATTGCAACAACAACATGATCTGCACTCAGAATTGATGTAGAAGATAATTGGTCATAATTAGAAGTATCTAAAACCAAAACATTTGGTGTTTTTTCTTTGATATTACTCTCATTAATCTTTTTTTCATTACTATCAACAACTGTTACATTAACATTCTTTTCAATTAATGTTGTAGCAGTAGCTAAACCAAATCTACCGATACCTAAAACAAATACATTTTTCTTCATATTTACCTTCTATATTTTTATGATAATTACTAAAAATATTATAATATTATTATATGTTTTTTTCAAAAAATAAAAAACCATTTAATAGTGAAAAGTTTAATAAAAAAATAGTTTTAACTTTTATTAAAAATTTTATTATTGGTTCATCAACAGCAAGAAAAATGTTTAGACTATATTTCTTAATATTAATAATTGCTGCATGTTTATTATTTTTACCTATTTCATTTCAAGGTAATTATGAATTTATTAATGGTGAATATGTATTTGATTTCCCGAATGCTGAAAAAATAAGAATAGATTTTTTTGATATTCTATTTACTGCATTTTCAGCATTTAGTGATACAGGTTTAGTTGTAGCTCCAACTAGTATGATTTTCTCTACATTTGGGAAAATTGTATTAATGTTTCTAATTCAAATTGGTGGATTTGGAATAATGTTTTTCATTTTCCTTGTATGAAAATGATTCATGCGTAGAGATAAGATTAGTATTAACCAAATGTTAATGGCTCAAGCTGAAAAAGGTACAACAAAGATTGGTCAAACATCTAAGATGTTAATTTCAACATCAATATCTATTATTATTATTGAAATTATATTTGGATTATTTTATTCAATATGATTCTTACATGTTCCTGCTTATGAACAAGAAATATTACCTAATGGTTTTACTTGTGATAAAAATGTTTTAAATAATTTATACAATAATCCTGCGAATGCATTTTTTGCAGGTTTTTTTCATTCAGTATCATCTATCAATAATGCAGGATTTGATATTATAGGTGTTCATTCATTAGCGCCATACAAAAATGGTATAAATTCTATATTTTTATTAATGACATCTATTGAGTTTATTATTGGTGGTATAGGATTTCCTATATTATTTGATATCTTCTCTAAAATATCCATTAAAAAACATGAAAATTTTTTAAAGAAACCTGTAAAAATTTTTAATAAAATGATTTATAAATACAATAGCTTTAGTGTTTCTAGAAATAAAACACATCGTGTATCTTTATTAACAAAATTAGCAATTTCAACAACATTAATTGTTTCATTGTTATCAATTGCTATGTGATTTTTATTTGAAACTACAATCATTGGTTCAGGGACAAATATGTTATGAAATGAACAAGTTGCATTTGGTACAGGTTCAGAAGGATATTTTAATAAAAGTGTACAAATTATTTTCCAATCATTATCTACTAGGAGTGCTGGATATAGTACATTTAATTTAAATAATTTAAATCAATCAACTAAATGATTAGCAACATTCCTAATGTTTTTAGGTGGAGCACCATCTTCAACAGCTGGTGGAGTTAGAACTACTACATTTGCAATAGGTATTATTACTATTTTCTCAAGATTAATAGGAAGAAATAAACCATCAGCATTTAAAAGAAGTTTTGCAGCTAATGATATAAAACAATCATACATAGTTATTTTCTCAGCATTATTTTTAGTATCAATTGGTGGAATTATATTATCTTCATCAAACAAAAATGGTAATGAAATATTTACTAACTCTATTTTTGAAGCGTCATCTGCATTTGGTACTACAGGTCTATCAACATTTGGTTATTATTATGATGTTTATTGAGTTGGTAAATTGTATTTAATGTTTTTAATGTTTATTGGTCAATTTGGGGTTTCATCAACTTTATTAGCATTAAATAGAAAAAGAATTAAGACAAATAGATTTACATATATTGAAGAAGCAATAACAATTAGTTAATTATTTGGTAATGTATTAAGTTTTGGGGAAACTCTAAAATAAAAAGTAAAATTTTATTAAGGAGTTTTTATGTCAAAAAAATTTGATGCTAATAAATATTTAGAATTAGCAAAATCATTAAAATTAGATTCTATGGATGATATTAATAATTTATTCAAGAATTTA
>CASEPW010000094.1 GCA_949289925.1 uncultured Mycoplasmataceae bacterium | reverse complement strand
CATCATTCACATAATTTTAAATCTCATAAATCATCATTATATTTAGCACAAAAAAATGAAAAAATAAATTTACATTCAAATTATGAAATTCAAGAATTAAATAATAAAAATATTGTTATAAAAAATAATGAAAATAATGAATTAAAAAATATTTTATATGATGAAATTATAGTTTGTTATGGAATTGAAATGATACATAATAATTTATCAAAAACAGGAATCTTAAATAAAATTTTTAAATTAGAAGTTAATGATAATTTTGAATCATTAAATCATAAAAATTTATTTGGAGTTGGAAATATTAATAACAAAAAAAATAAAGACTTATTATTAACTTCTATAACACAAATTGTAAATGTCATAATTGAAATAATGTCAAGAGAACATAAGAAATTGAATTATCATCAAAATTAAAAAAAATATAAATTTAAAAAAATTTAATGTAAAATATTTTTAGATATTTAGTATTGTTAAATATTGATATCACAATTAGAAAAATTATTAAAAGGGAATTTATGGACAAAAGATTAACAAATAAAAATAGAGAAAATACAATTTATTTATCTGAAGACGAAGCAAGAGCTTTAGGTATTGTTGAAGGTGATACTCAATCAATTTTTATTGATGGTAAAAAAGTTGACTTATTATTCGTAGATGAACATGAAATATTTGATGCAACTGCAGATGAAAAAAGAATTTTATCTAATGCATTGAATTTAAGAAAAAGAGAATTAGCTGAAAAGTTAGGAGTTGTTGATTCATCAACTAGAACAACTTCTTTAATTCCATATGGAATAATTGAAGATGATGCTCCTGATTTCGATAGTTTACAAATTTCAACTAAAGGTACAGGTTTAATGGGAAGTATCAAAACATTATTTGGTAGAAAACATAAACCAAATTCAGAAGTTGCACCAAATTTATTAGAAAAATCTCACTATAGAAATAGAACTGATATTTTTACTAATGAAGAAATTGAAATTATTCAAGAAGTTATTTCAAGAGCTCAAGGAACAAATGGTTCAAGAGTATCAGCATATAATTACTATGATGATGTTCCAATAACAAAAACAAAAACAACTAGAAAATCAGCTGGAAAGAAAAAAATCCAAAAAGCAAAAACACGTGAACTTTCAACTTTAAATGCAAAAAAAGCAACTAGAGATTTAAATTCACAAAAAGTAACTAGTCCAAAGAAAAAACAAGCAAGAAGAGCAGCAAGAAGAGCAAACAAAAAATAATTAAGAAGTAGGTTGTGTCATGCATTTTAGATCTAATAAAACTCACAATGTACAAATAGATGAATCAAAAGAGTTTAAGAAGAAAATTAAAAATATTGATACAACATATACAAACAAATTAGTATCAAGAGTAAAAATAAATGTTCCTGATTTTGAAAATTATAGATTAGATCATTTCGATATTGATACTTATTCATTAAAAAATCCATTAACTTGTAATCATTATCGTAATAATAATCCAATTAGAATGAGACATATAAATATTCCTGAATACAGTGAATATGAGTATAAAATAAAACCCTTTAATAATTACATTCCTTTTGTGGGTAATGATACTAAAAGACCATATGGTGAATTATATTATAGAAATAAAACATTAACATCAGTTGATGAATTCCCAAAGATAGAAATTGATTTGGATAACAAAATAAACATGAAAAAATGATAGAGGTGTAATATGAGTAATCAAAAAACAATGAGAAGAAATCAAGAATTAGTAAGATATAATAATGAACAAAATTATTATGATTATGACTATGAAGATGACAATGATGTTAACAATATTGTTAAAGTTTTAGATAAGAATGGTGTTTCACTTCAAAACGAAGGTGCTTTATACAAAAAAAATAAATATCTAAGTAATGATATTAGATTATCTAAAAATGGATCTAAACCTTATGTTTGTTATCCTGATACTGATTTTTCACAAGAACCTGAAGTTATTAAAGTTGTAAAAAAATATAACGAATATTCAAAGGAAATGAATAATGCTAGAAAGTCTTTGAATAGAGAAGCAAATAGAATTTCTAATAATTCTGCAATTGTTTATCAAAATGAATTAGAAAGAATTAGATTAACAACAGAAAAAAATTTAATTGCTGCAAAAATTGATTCATTAAGATTAACTAATAAAGCAATGATAATTGAAAAAAACTTTAATGAAACTTATGCTGAAAATGCTAGACATAAACAAGTTATGAAAGATATTGATAAATTAAAAACATTGCTATTAGAAAATAATGATATTAACTTAAAAGAAGAAATTGCAAAAATTAATTTAGCAAGAGAATTAGAAATAGATAATGCTAAATCAAATAGAGATAAAATTAGTGAAAAAATTTCTGAACAAATGCAAATTAATAAAGTTAAAAATGAATTTATGAAAGAGAGAATTAGAATTTTATCAACAGGAAGCACTCCAGCTAAAATGAATAAAGAATTAAGTGATGAAATTAAGAGAGTTAAAGAATTAAAAACTTTTAGAGAAAAAGATGATCAAGAATTAGAAGTATTATATTCTGCATTAAAGAGAGTTGATATTAACAAAATTTCTGATAGAAATGATAGAGAATTAGCTCAAAGAGTTATTGATAAATTTGAAACAGATAAGAAAATTAAAAACTTATACATGTCACATATGAAAGAAAATGAAAACAAAATGAATAATTCAGGAAAAATTAACACAATAAAATCAAGAATTTTTGGTATTATTAATAAAAAATATTCAGCAAATATTGATAACGAATTACAAAAGAAAATTATTGTAAGTGCTAAAAAAGATACTCCATTTATATCAATGTCAGTTGACAAATTTATGGCAACTCAACAAAGAACATTACATTCATATTTTGATGAATACCCTTCAAAAAAACAAGTTTCTACAAAAACTTCAAATACTAAATCAAAAAAGAAAAAAGCATCAAAAGCTTCTTCTAAAAAAACACCAATCTCTAACGCACCTGTTAAAGGGACAGAATTAGTTGTTACAAAGAAAAACAAAAAATCTAAACCTAAAAAACAACAAAACAGATCAATTTCTAAAAACGACAACTACTATGTTAACTATTTTGATGATAAATACACTTCTTTTGATTTAAATGATGATTTCTTTAATCAAAAAGTTGTAAAAGATGCTATTAGAAAATGAAAGAAAATTGAACACCATGTTGAATCATCTAATGATTTTTCAGTTGATAGTGTTGATAGAGATGCTTATAAAATTAAATATTTAGCAAAAGAAAGACAATCTAAATCTGAAAAAGAAAATTTCTTAAACTTTTTACTTGAGAAAAAAGAAGCTAGACAAGAAGCTAGAAATTTAAGAAGAGAAGCATTAGAATTTAACAAAAAACAAAAAGTTAAACAAGATAACAAAAAAAGAGCTTCATCATTAGAACAAGTTCATTATTATTCTGAAATTAAATTAATGGCTTTAAGAAGAAGATTAGAAAAATTACCTTCTGATCCAATTGTTTTCAATTCACAAAATAGTTATGAATATAAAAACTTAATGTACATTATTTCTGAATTTTCTCAAATGTCATTAAGAAGATTACCTAAGACTCCAGAAAATGATGCATTCATCATTGAAGTTAAACAAATTATTGATTTTTATGACTTATTAGCAAAAGAAGATGCAATTGCTAGAAGAAACATTGATAAATCAATTGCTTTAGATTCAAAATTAAAGAGCTCTATTGTTAAACAAGATGCTCGTGTAATGACAAAAGAAACTCAAAACAACCACAGATATCAAAAAGAAATTGCAAAAATTGAACAAAATTCACTTTCAGCAAAACATAAAGCTGAACAAGCACACCGTGAAAGAATTCAAAAAATTAATAATGATATCGATTGACAATGTAACAATGAAAATGATTTACATGAAAAGAATAAAGCTTTCATCAAAAGAACAACTGCTGATTTAGAAAAAAGATCACACATTTATGAAAATGATTTAATTTCTTCAATTACTAGTGAAGTTAATAAGTTCAATGCAAAACAATTAGATGAAAACAACATTATTTCATTAAAAAATATGCCAAATAAAATTGAATGTCATAAACCATTAGTTAATGGAAAAATTGATTTAGTTGAACAAGAAGATGGTATTTATGCAGTTAATAGAGTTTATTCTAGAACTAGTGGAAGTAAAACATATACAGGAAAAACATTAAATAAAGTTTTACCTTCTAATATTACTCAAGTTGTTGTATTAGATAAATTTAGAAATATTCAAAACCCATTAGCAAGAGCTTCTGCTTTAAAAGAATTAGCTGAAGTTAATTATAGTAATGCAGTTAAATATAATTTATCTAGAGAAAAAATGGAAATTGCAAAAGCAAATCGTGAATTAGAAAGAGCTAAAGAATACTCAGATTCTTTAATTGATGATGCTTATGAATTAAATGAATACTTACAACTTGTAAAATCTAAATCTGAATATTCTTCTTTTGTTCAAAGAGAACATTTAAAGAGAAGTAAACAAAAATGAAAAATTACTGAAGCTAATTTAAAGAGACAATATAACATTGAATCTGAAGAATTAAGAAGATTAGAAAACAGAAATAAAAAATTAGAATTAGCTCAAAAAAGAATTGAAAATAAGAGACAAAAATATTTATCTTCAATTGAAAATGATTTATTATTTGAAAACATTAGAGCAACTAATGAAAGAAAAAATGCAGATTCAACATCTTCTTTCAAAAAAGGAAATTCTATTGTTCCATATAGAAATCAAAAAGAAAATAAGCAAAACAAAATTTCATTATCAAAAAGATTATTATCATTATTTAGATCAAAAAACGATGATTTAGAAGAAATTATTGGAAAAAAATAAAAAAATATAATATTTTTTTAAAATATGTTAAAATAAGTAGGAAACTACTTATTTTTTTTGTTTATCATAATGATACACACGGTAGTGGAAACAACTTATATAGAAAAGGGGAAATACATGCCAACAATTGCACAATTAATTAGAAACGAAAGAAAGAAAAAAGTTAAAAAAACAAAATCACCAGCTTTATTAAAATCATACAATTCACTTAAAAAAATAGAAAAATATGATCCATCACCATTGAAAAGAGGGGTTTGTACCAGAGTTGGTACTATGACACCTAAAAAACCTAACTCAGCATTAAGAAAATATGCAAAGGTTAGATTAACTAATAACAGTGAAGTATTAGCTTATATTCCAGGTGAAGGTCATAACTTACAAGAACACTCAGTTGTATTAATCCGTGGAGGAAGAGTAAAAGACTTACCAGGGGTTAGATATCATATTGTAAGAGGTACAGCTGATACTGCAGGTATAGAAAAAAGAAGACAAGGTCGTTCACTTTATGGTGCTAAAAAACCAAAAGCTGACTCAAAATAGTATATAAGTTGTAAAGAAAGGAATAATTATGAGAAAAAATCAAGCAGAAAAAAGAGAAGTATTAGTAGATCCAATATACAATTCTAAATTAGTTACTAAATTAATCAATTCAATTATGTTAGATGGTAAAAAAGGAATTGCTCAAGATATTATTTATGGTGCATTCAAATTAGTTGAAGAAAAAACAAAAAAACCTGCAATGGAAGTTTTTCAAAAAGCTATTGAAAATATAACTCCATCTCTTGAATTAAAAGTTCGTCGTGTTGCAGGTGCTAACGTTCAAGTTCCAACTGAAGTATCTCCTCACAGAAAACAAACTCTTGTATTAAGATGATTAACTCAATATGCAAGATTAAGAAATGAAAAAACAATGCTAGAAAGATTAGCAAATGAAATTATTGATGCATCTAATGGTACAGGTGCTTCAGTTAAGAAAAAAGAAGATACACACAAAATGGCAGAAGCAAACAAAGCATTTGCTCACTTGAGATGATAAAAATTTTTTAGAAAGGGTAATTATATGGCAAGAAAATTTGATATTAAAGAATTTAGAAACTTTGGTATTATGGCACATATTGATGCTGGTAAAACTACAGTTACTGAAAGAATTTTATTCCACACAGGAAAAAAACATAAAATTGGTGAAACACATGATGGTGAATCTACAATGGACTGAATGGAACAAGAAAAGGAAAGAGGAATAACAATTACTTCTGCTGCAACAACTGCTCATTGGAAGGGATATCGTTTTAATATTATTGATACCCCAGGCCATGTTGATTTTACTATTGAAGTTCAACGCTCTTTAAGAGTTTTGGATGGAGCAATAGCTTTAATTGAT
>CASEPW010000093.1 GCA_949289925.1 uncultured Mycoplasmataceae bacterium | reverse complement strand
TCCTTAATAAAATTTTACTTTTTATTTTAGAGTTTCCCCAAAACTTAATACATTACCAACTATAAAAATAATTGAAATCTATAATTTTATAGATTATATAATTTGATAATTTAACAAATTAATATTAACATCCTTCTTAATATAAATTTTGATATCTTTAATATTTTTAAAAGCAACTAAACCTAAACCACTAATTACTATGTTATTCTTATTTTTATTTAAATTTTCTATTGATACTTCAATAATTTCATCATTATCAATATAACTAATATTTTTAGATATATTATTTAACTTGCTAGCTTTATTTTGATCATACTTTGATGTACTAATATTTAATTGATCACTTAAATAAAAAGTAACATTAGCTTTTTCATATGGAACAAATACTAAGGAAACTAAATTTTCAATCTTAAAAACTCTAGGTTCAAATACTTGATAATTCTTAGGTTTATTAATATTATCATATTGAATTTTTTTAACATCTTTTAAATTAATATAATTTAAAATACTTTTTTCATTAATAAAACCTGGAGTATCTATAATTGTGAATTTATTCATCTTAATTTTATTTAAATTATTTGTGGTATTTAAATAGTTAGAAACGATTATATTGTCTTTGACTTTATTTAATGCACATAATTTCTTTATTAAGGAAGATTTACCTACATTAGATTTACCAATAAAAATATTTTTATTTTTAGATTTCTTAATTATTTCATTTATATTTTTAATTGAGGAATTTGATTTTGTAGAACAAAAGATAATAGATTGATAATCATATCCTAATTCATCTATATTATTTATAATATTCTTTTCTGTTAAAGCTTTGTAATGTCCTTCAGGTAATAAATCCATTTTATTAATTACATAATATACATTTTTGTAATTCTTATATTTTTCAATTAATGAATTCTTTAAATCTAAAACATCAAGAACAATAAAGATATTATAATTATCTAATTCTAAATTATCTAATGTATTTTTTATTTCATTTATATTTTCTATTGTTGTAGAACATTTATTGTAATGTTTTATATCAAAACATCTTTTACAATATTTTGTTTTATCAGGATTAAAGTTTTTTACAAAACCCAATGATGATGGGTCATCATTTAAATAAATTCCACAACCTTTGCATTTAACATTATAAGATTTCATATTCATCCACCATTTTATCTATAATTTCACTTAATACATTTGTTAATTGAATTTTCTTATAAATATAGTTTTCTAAAAATCTTAATAAAAAATTCTTTTCATCTTTATAAATATTTTTATTTGTTGATCTAATAATTGGTAAAACTAATACTGAACGTATACCTAAACGGTTAGCAGCTCATACATCAGTGATAAATTGATCTCCTAACATAATTGCATCATCAAGATCAATATTGTGTTTTTTTATCATTTTTTTTATTTTTGTTAATAAAGGTTTTTTTGCATTATAAACAAAATCATCTGGATTAAATAACATACAAAATTTTTCTACTCTTTTTTTTGAATTATTAGAAACAATTATTAATTTAATATCATATTCATGCAAACGATTAACAAAATCAATTGAAGATTTAGTTGGGATTGTTGTAAAGTGGGGAACTAATGTATTATCTAAATCACAAAAAACATATTTTATGCCTAATTTTTTTAACAATGAAAGATTGATATCATCAATACTTTTAACAAACATATTAGGTCTAATATAATTAAAAAGTGAAAATAAAAAAGATGAATAATTAAGCATTAAAATAAAGTTCCCTGATCATTATTTGAGTTGTTTTGAGAATTTTTATCACCAGCTAAATTGTTATTCACTTCGTCAACACTAATAAGATCTTTAGATAAATATTCATCTTTATAACAACATACTATATTTTTTACCTTAGCTTCAGAGAATCTAGATTCCAAATCTGTTAAAGCAATATCTGAACATTTAATTGAATGTATTTTCAATTCTTTATCCATAACATTTAATATATCACGATTATGAACTGTAAAAGCATTAATTAATGATGCAGGGTTTGTTTTTGTTTGATTCATAATCATTCTTCCCATATTAGCACGATGAGTTTTTGTTATAGCTTCAGGATATATACGTTTTAATCCACGATCTGATGTAATTAATAAATTATCTGTTTGTGGAGATTGTGTAACAGCACAAGCAACAATCTCATCATTAGGAGTTAACTTCATTGCTTTTACTCCTGCAGCAGTTCTACCTATTATTGGAACTTCCTCTATATCAAATCTTAAACCTAAACCTAATTTTGTTAAACAAACAATATCATATTTAACATTATCATCAACTAGTGTTGCTGAAACTATCTTATCATTATCTTTTAAATTCATAATAGTTGATGCTTTAGCATTTTTTGATAATGTTAAATCGCTAAGATCAACTCTTTTAATAATTCCGTTTTTAGTACATATTAATAAAACTTTTTTTACATTTAATACAGCTTTTGTATTAAAAGCATTAACAATTTCATCAAAAGAATTAATTGTTAAAATGTTATTTAAATGTTCTGGAGTATCTTTATATTTCATATTTTTAATTTTATGTGTTGGAACTGAAATATATTGCCCTACATTTGTAATTAAAATAACTTGATCTAATGTATTAGATTCAAACATATTAATTAAAATATCACCAGATTTTAAATTAATTTCACCATATTCACTAGATTCAATAGAACGTTTTGATGTAGCTTTAATATAACCATCTTTAGTTACCATTACTACCACATCTTTATTTTCTAAAATATCAGAATCATTAATTACAATTTTTTCAATTTCTGCTTCAATTTTAGTTCTTCTTTGATGTGGGAAAATAGTTTTATAATCACGTAATATTTTCTTTAAATGATTTTTTTGTAATTCTTTTGAATTTAATAATTGTTTTAATTCTTCAATTATAATGTTAAGTTGTGCTTTTTCATCTTTTAAAGCTTGCACATCAGTAGATGTTAATTTGTATAAACGTAATTGAACGATTGCTTCAGCTTGTACTTCGCTAAAACCAAATTTTTCACATAATCTATTTTTAGCATCATCTTTTGAAGTAGATTTTCTAATTAATTCTATAACTTCATCTAAAATAGATATTGCTTTTATTAATCCTGTTAATATTTCATTTCTCTTTTCAGCCTTTTCTAAATCAAATTGAGTAGTTTTAACTATAACATCAAAAGCATGTTTTAAATATGCATCTAAAACATATGTAATAGGAGCTAAAACTGGTTTTCTATCAACAATACAAACAAAATTTATTGCATAAGAAATTTGTAATGGTGTATTTTTATACAAAAAGTTCTTGATAACTTCAGTAGATTTACTTGATTCAATATCAATAACTATTGAAATACCATTTTTATCACTTTCATCTCTTGTTTCAATAATACCACTTATCTTGTTATCATATACTAAATCATCAATTGCTTTAATAATAGCAGATTTGTTAGTTTCATATGGAATTTCAGTGATAATTAATTGTTTTAATTTTTTTGAAACTTCTTTTTCTATTATTTTTGCTCTAATAACAAATTTTCCTTTTCCAGTTTCAAAAGATTCAATAATACCAGATTTACCTTGAATTATACCCCCAGTTGGAAAATCAGGTCCTTTTAAAATCTTTGCTATTTCTTTATTAGAACAATCAGGATTATCTATTCTATGAATGATAGCATCAAAAACTTCAATTGGATTGAATGGTGGAATGTTTGTTGCATAACCTGCTGCAATACCTGTTGAACCATTAATTAGTAAATTTGGAATTAAAGCAGGTAAATAAGATGGTTCTTTTTCTGAATCATCAAAATTTGGAATAAATTTAATTGTATTTTTTTCAATATTTTCTAATAATAATTGACCTGTTTTTGACAATCTACATTCGGTATATCTCATGGCAGCTGCGCCATCTCCATCAATAGATCCTTTATTACCATGCATATCGAGTAATGGTAAATTATTTTTTCATTCTTGAGACATTCTTACCATAGCTTCATAAATAGATGAGTCACCATGTGGGTGATACTTACCAATTACTTCACCAACTGTTCTAGCTGATTTTTTATATGGATGATCATATAATATGCCTAAATCATACATTGCATATAGAATTCTTCTTTGAACAGGTTTTAAACCATCTCTTATATCTGGTAAAGCTCTATCTTGAATAATATATTTTGCATATTTTGCAAATGATTCATTCATTATTCTATCTAAATCTCTTAATATAACATTTTTATTAGAACTCATTATCGTCCTCCAAAGAGAATTTTACATTTTCATTAATTCAATCTTTTCTTATTGATGCATTATCACCCATTAAAATATTTACTTGTCTCTCAGCTAAAATAGCATCATCAACTGACACTTTAATTAACATTCTAGTTTTTGGATTCATTGTTGTGTCTCATAATTGATCAGAATTCATTTCACCTAACCCTTTATATCTTTGGATTTCATATTGTGGGTTTTGTTTCTTTAATTCTTCTAATTGAGTTTCATCTCAAGCATAAAAGAATTCTTTTGTTCTCTTGTTAATTAATTTATACAACGGAGGTAAAGCTATATAAACATGTCCATTTTCAATTAATGGTCTCATATATCTATAAAACATTGTTAGTAATAATATTCGAATATGCGCACCATCTGTATCAGCATCAGTCATAATAATAACTTTGTTGTATCTAATTTTTTTAACATCAAAATCTTTTAGAACTCCTGCTCCTAAACATGTAATAATTGTCCCAATTTCTTCATTCTTTAAAACATCAGATACTTTTGCTTTTTCAACATTAATAACTTTACCTTTTAATGGAAGAATTGCTTGATATTTTTTATCTCTACCTAATTTAGCAGAACCTCCAGCCGAGTCCCCTTCAACAATAAACAATTCATTATTTTCATAATCTTTTGATTGTGCAGGTGTAAGTTTTCCAGAAAGAATACGATCAGCCTTGTTTCCTTTTGTTTTCTTAACATTTTCTCTTACTTTTCTTGCTGCAACTCTTGCTTCTCTCGCTAACAATGCTTTATTAATTATTTTTGTTGCTTCTTTTTTATTTTCTTCAAATCAAAAACCTAATTGTGTTTGGACAATTTTCTTTGTTGCATCTCTAGCTTCAGGTGTAAATAGTTTGTTTTTAGTTTGACCTTCATAACTTATAAGTTTTTCAGGAACTTTTACAGAGATAACTGCACCAATACCTTCTCTAACATCAGAAGATTCTAAATTTTTATCTTTTGCTTTTATTAAATCTCATTTTCTTCCGTATTCATTGAAAACTTCAGTTAATGCAGCCTTAAAACCAGTCTCATGAGAACCACCCTCATTAGTTTTAATAGAGTTAGCAAATGAAACAATTGCTTCATTTATATCATCAGCATACTGTATTGCAACTTCAACTTGAATTTTAGATTGTTCACCTTTAAAATAAGCAATTGGAGAAATTGTATTTCTTCCCTCATTTATATAACTAACAAATTCTTCAACCCCTTTTTCTGCAACAAAAGCATAAGATTTTGCATTGATTTCATCAATAAAATTAACTTTTAACCCTTTAAATAAGAATGCTGCTTCTCTTAATCTTTCAACAATGATTTCAGGTCTAAATGTAGTATCAGGGAAAATAGTAGGATCAGGTTTAAAATGAATAATTGTACCTGTTTTTTTTGCTTCTCCAATTTGCATTAAAGGTTGAGTAATAACAGAACCACCTTTAGCAAATTTAGCTTCATATACTTTTCCACCACGAGAAACAGTACAAATTAATCATTCACTTAGCGCATTAACTACTGACGCACCAACACCATGTAATCCTCCTGCTGTTGCATATGCATCTTCATCAAATTTACCACCAGCATGTAAAACAGTTAAAATTGTTTCAACAGTTGAAATTCCTGTATCCTTATTTTTTTCAATAGGAATTCCTCTACCATTATCTTTAACCATAATAGAATTATCTTTTTTTAAATAAATATCAATTTGTGTTCCATAACCCG
>CASEPW010000092.1 GCA_949289925.1 uncultured Mycoplasmataceae bacterium | reverse complement strand
GTAATTAATTGTGCTATATCGTGAGTATGTAATCCTGTTGTTGGTTCATCTAAAACATATAATGTTTTACCTGTTGGTTTTTTTTGTAAATATTTAGCTAATTTAATTCTTTGTGCTTCACCACCAGATAATCTAGTTGAACTTGCACCAAGTTTTAAATAACCTAATCCAACTTCGACAAGTAATTTTATTTTTGAATGGATTTGAGGAATGTTTTTAAAGAAATCATTTGCTTCATCAATAGACATTTCTAGAATATCATAAATAGATTTATCTTTATATTTAACTTTTAATGTTTCTTCATTATATTTTTTACCATTACAACTTGAACATTTAATATATACATCAGGTAGAAAGTGCATCTCTATTTTTTTTAATCCATCACCTTGACAGTCCTCACATCTTCCGCCTTTAACATTAAATGAGAATCTACCTTTTAAATAACCTTTAGCTTTTGCTTCTGGAGTTTTAGCAAAAATATCTCTTATATCATCAAATACACCTACATATGTTGCAGGGTTTGATCTTGGTGTTCTACCAATTGGAGATTGATCTACAATAATTAATTTATCAACATGATTTGTACCAATGATATCTCTATATGGTAATGGTTTAGCAAAAGGATCGAAATTACATTTTTGAATTGCTTTTACTAATGTATCCATGATTAATGTAGATTTTCCTGATCCTGAAACTCCTGTAACAACTACAAATTTGTTTAATGGAATAGTTAAATCAACATTTTTAAGATTATTACCATTAGCTCCTTTTAAAATTATTTTTTGTCCATTACCACCACGTCTTTTCTTTGGAACTTCAATCTTCATTCTTCCAGATAAATATTTACCTGTTAATGAATTTACATCATTTTTAATTTCATCAATAGTACCCTTAGCAACAACATGTCCACCATTCACACCTGCACCCGGACCAATATCAATAATGTAATCAGATGCATTCATAGTATCTTCATCATGTTCTACGACAATAAGTGTATTTCCTAAATCCCTCATCACTTTTAATGTTTCAATTAATTTATCGTTATCTTTTTGATGTAAACCAATTGAAGGTTCATCTAAGACATATAAAACACCAGTTAAATATGAACCTATTTGTGTTGCTAATCTAATTCTTTGAGATTCACCACCTGATAATGTAGAAGTTTTTCTTGAAAGTGTTAAATATTCTAAACCAACATTTTTTAGAAAAGTTAACCTATTTATTATTTCTTTTAATAATAAATTTGCTATTTGTTTCTCTACTTCATCTAATTCTAATGAAATTAAAAAATCTATTATTTCATCTATAAACATATCAGTTAAATCAATGATATTTTTATTATTTATTAGAATAGATAATGCAGCTGGTGATATTTTTTTTCCTTTACATTCTTTACATTGAGTTTCTACCATATATTTTGAATAAAACTCTCTTGCTAAATCATTTGTTGTTTCATAATGTCTTCTCTTTATTAAAGTAGCAATTCCTTCAACGTATTCAACTTTACGATAAACATTTCCACTTGCTGATTTTATTGAATATTCAATTGGTTCATCAGAACCATATAAAATTCAATTGATTTGTTGTTCACTTAATTTTTCAATAGGAACATTTAATGGAATATTGTAATGTTCTAGAAGAACATTAAATCTTTGTCATTCTAAATTTGTTGTATCAACAATATTTTTAAAATAGTCAATACCACCTTCAAGAATGGTTAATTTATGATTTGGTAAAATTCTTTCAATCCCTGGTTCAAAAGTGAATCCTAAACCTTTACAACAAGAACATGCTCCAATTGGTGAATTAAATGAAAATAATCTAGGTTCTAATTCAGGGATTGCAAATCCACAAACATCACAAGCATAATTTTCATTGAAAAACACTTCGTTGTCATCAAAAAGTACTATTATTTTCCCTTTACCTTCTTTTAATGCTAATTCAACAGAATCATTTAATCTACTTCTAGTTTCAGCATCATGATTAAGAACAATCCTATCAACAACTAGTTCAATATTATGTTTATCATTTTTATTTAATGATATATCATCATCTAAATCATATATTTTTTTGTTAATTCTTATACGCATATATCCAAGTTTTTTTAACTCGTCTATTTCTTTTGCAAAAGTACCTTTATCATTACTTGCAATAACTGATAAAATTTGTATTTTTGTACCTTGAGGATAATTTAATATATTATCAACAATTTGTTTTAATGTTTGTGTTTTAATTAAACCGTGTTTTTTTGGACAAAATGGTTTACCTATTCTTGCAAATAAAACTCTAAGGTAATCATATATTTCAGTAACAGTACCAACAGTTGAACGTGGATTGTGATTAGTTGATTTTTGATCAATTGCTATTGATGGTGATAACCCTTCAATTGAATCTACATCAGGCTTTTCATTTCCTCCAAGAAATTGTCTTGCATATAATGATAATGATTCTAAATATCTTCTTTGCCCTTCAGCATATATAGTATCAAAAGCTAATGATGATTTTCCAGATCCTGATAAACCTGTAATTATTACAAGCTTATTTTTTGGAATATTTATATCAATATTTTTTAAATTATTTTCTCTCGCACCTTTAATAATTATTTCATTTTTCATAATACATATTATACATTAATATGTATCTTATTAGTTATTAATTTTATTACATAAAAATTGCTATTATTATATGAATCAATATAAAAAATATTATTATGTTTTTTATTTAGATTTTCTAATAACTTTAGATTAGTTCATTCTAAAAAATCTCCACTTGTTCCATCTGTATAAGAAATATTTTTAACTTCAACTATACAATACATAATTCCTTTGCTATCATCAATATTAAAATTAAATTCATTTTTACTACTTCTTAATTTGAAAAAATCATTAAATTTATTTATATCAATATATTTTGAAATTTGTTTTCAATTTTGTTCTGAAATTAATTCAATATTATCGAAAAAATGTTCATTTGTAATTGTTTTATTTAATATATTTAAAATTGAAGATGAATTTTTAATTTTATCTTCATATATTATTTCACTTAATAATTTATTTGTATTTAATACAATACCGTTAGTATTTATTTCATTAAATAATATATTTCTATTTTTTGCATTTCAACGATAATTTATCTTAAAAGTTTCATTAATTTCTAAATTATTTTGATCATAAATAAAAAAGTTATTTTTATCTATTTTATTTATAAAATTTTTAACATATAATTCTTGGATATTTCTATTTTCTTGTAATTCATTTGGCAATTGTTCAAATATATTTACAAAGTTTTTATTTTTTCATATATTAATTTCTATATTTTTTCCATTCAATAAACAATTTAGTGTAATTTCATTAGAAATAAAATAGTTTTTAATTAATTCATATAAAAAATTTCAAAATTTATAATTAAATTCATAATTAACATCGAGTTGTAAATTACTTATTAATTTTTCAATCCTTGAATTAAATGAAACAAATTCAGAACATTTCTTAAGTTCACCTGTTTCTTTTAAAAAAAGATATCTATTATATACATCTTCATATGATGAAAATTTATATTGCTCTAATTCATCAATAAATAATTTTTCATTTTCACTTAGATCTTTTTTATTAGTTATTTCACTATAAATTTTTTCTATTTTATTTAATTCAAATAATGTTGAAAAATCTTTGTTAAATCTAATTAATTTCATTGATTTTATTTGTTGCATATTATATGTAATATTTGAATTCGGTAGTGATTTTATTTCTGTAAATTTTTTGAAAATATTATTTATATTGCATTTAATAATATAATTAAATTCATCTGATATGTTGTATCTATAATATATATCACTTTTTATGTATATTTGATAAAAAGTGTAAAAAAGTTTTGTTCATTTCAATGAATTATAGAATTCGTATTTATCATCTTTAAATTTGTATTTGTATACATCAACTATTTTGTTTTTTTCTAGGATTTCAAGATTTGATGAAAAAAGTTTAGATTTTGGTTGAATTTTAAATGTGTAATCTTTTGTTTTTACAAAATCACCAAACATGTTATACATTAAATCGTGTCATGTAAAGGTTACTTCATCAAAAGAAATTTCTGTACTTATAGTTTTTGTATCTAAATCAACATCAATATTATGATTTGAATAGTATTTTTCTTTTCTTTTTATTACATGGTTATCTGCAAAAATTCCTAATATATGTAAAGATTTCTTTTGTTCATCCATTACTTCTAATTCATTTTTAAATATTTTTTCCATATAATTAGTATTTTTTATATCTTCAATAATTTCATGTGTTCTATCCTTATAATCATTATTTGTTCTATATTCTTTAGGATTGGTTATTTTTAATGCACCAATTATAGTACCAGTTGACCCAGCTATTACGGTGAATGGGATTGTAATACATAAAAATATTTTTTTAAGCATATTCCTCCAATTATTGTTTATTAATATATTTCATATAAATTAAAAAAACACTAAAATAAAAATCAATTATTTTTTTAAAACATAATTTTGTAAAATTATGTTATGAAAATAATTTTATTCGGTGGTACTTTTAACCCTATACATAACGGACATATTCATGTTGCTTTAAATGCATTAAAAGAAATTGGTGCTGATAAAGTAATATTTATTGTTAATAATAAATCTAAGGAAAAAGAAAATATTTTAAATGTTAATGAACGCTTTAATATGGCTAAACTTGCAATACATGATTATTCTTTCTTTGAAATAAGTGATTTTGAAATGAATAACACTGACATATCCTATACTATTGACACAGTAAATTATTTTAAGAAAAAATACAGTAATGATGAGCTTTTTTTTCTTGTTGGTAGTGATCAATTTTCAAATATTGAATCTTGAAAAGATTATAAAGAACTATTACAAAATATTAATTTTATTGTTTACCCTAGAAAAAATATTGAAATTAAAAAATTATACAATGCCTTATTATTAAACAATGAAAAATTTGATATTTCTTCATCTGAAATAAGAGAAAAAAACATGTGGGAATTAGTTCCAACTATTGTTAATGATTATATAAATGACAATGGTTTATATTTTATGGAAAGATATAAAATGTTTAATATTTCAGATTCTAGATTACAACATTCATTAAGAGTTGCTAAACTTTGTTACAATATAATGCAAAAAAACAATCCTGAATTAGCTAATGTTGCTTGAAGTGCTGGTGTATATCATGATGTTTGTAAGTGTGAGTCTCAAGAGTGATTGGAAAATAAAGCTTATAATCAATATGGGCTAAAAAAAGCAGTTAGTTGAAAAGTTTTACATGGTCCTGTAGCATCATTTTATTTGGTAGAAAAACTTAAATTTAGCAATAATTTAATTTTAAACGCAATAAGAAGACATACCTTACCTTTAGATGAAGCACCATTTGATCAATTAACAATAATTGATAAATTATTGTTTTGTGCAGATAAATTAGAAATAAATAGAACAGATGAGGATGTTAAAAATATCAAATATTTTAGAGATTTATTAAATCAAGATATAAATAAATGTTTCATTGAGTTACTTGAAGCATTAAAAGAACAATATAAATAGGAGATATATGACAGGAATTATTTTAACTACAAATGTTAAAGAATTATTTAAAGAAAAGTACTTTCCAAATAGTTTTGTGCATAAAATAAATGGAAGAAAATTTTATGTAATCAAATCTTTAACTGATGAAATGTTTGTTATTTCGATATGTAATATGAATGAATTTGATGTTGCATCATGTGCTACACATATGATTACTAATTTTAATTTATCATCAATTATACATATTGGGATAGGTTCTACTGATAATAATAGTGTTAATGATTATGATATATTGCTTGTTGACACTGTTATAGATTTCAAAAATAAAATTGAATATACTCTTGATGGTTTTGAAATAGTAAAATCAAAAATTAAATTCGAAACTTCATTAGATTTTAATGAAGTAATTAGAAATGTTTTATCAATAGCAAATTATGATTACTCTTTTGGTCAATCAACATTAATTTTTAATAAAAATATAGCTGATCTATTTAATAAAAACATGCCAACAATATATGATTTGGAATCTGTCCCAATAGCAAATATTTGTGATCATTATAAAATAATGTGATCAATTGTTAAAATAAAAGTAAATAATCAAAAAAAATTAAATGAATCAATACAAATTATCGAAAAATTAATTTATAATATTGTTCAATTAATAAGTTATGAAAAATTAAAGAGAAATGATGAAAAAAATGTAATATAAAGAAAGAGGGAGAAATATGGAAAAATTAGATTGAAACTTAGAACATTTATTAAATGGGAGAACTGTTGAAGAATTATTTGATGAGTGAAAAGAACAATTAGATAAAGTATCTAAAATTTATGATTCTTTTATAGAATCAAAAGAAAATTTCAAAAAATGATTAACAGAAGGTGAAAAATTAACAAAGATTTCTAATCGTTTATCAAACTACATTTCTAATAAAGCTAATGAAGATATTACGAATCAAACATGAATTGCTTGAAGTCAAAAAATATCTAATATTAGTAATGAATTTGCTATTAAAGTATCTAATTTTGATAACATTGTATTAAGGAATTCGAAAAAAATATATGAATATTTAGAAGATGAAGAAATAAAGGATTTTAAACTAGGATATGATGAAATTATAAGATATAAACCATATACTCTAGATAAAACATCAGAACAATTATTAGCAAAATTATCTAAATGTGATGGAGGCATTAATGAAATTTATGATTCAATTATTGATGCTGAAATAAAATATGATGATGCAATAGATTCAAATAATAATAAACATCCTATTGATAACATGTCAAAAGTTTTTGTAAATTTAAAATCAGATGATAGAAAATTAAGAGAAACTTCTTGAATTTCATTTAATAAAGCATTTTATGATTTTAAAGGAACATTAACACATTCACTTTATTATACATATTTAACTTTTAATACTCATGCAAAAATATCAAATTATAAAGATTATATTGATTCATGTTGTTTTGATGATAAAATTGAAAGAAAATTACTTATCCACATTTATAATGAAGTTAAAAAATATAAGTTAGTATATAAGGTTTATCAAGAACACAAAAATGAATTATTAAAGCAAAAACTAAATTTAAAAACTATTGAGCCTTGAGATGATTCTGTTGATTTAACAAAAAATAATATCAAAATTGAACCTAAAGAAGCGAAAGAAATTGTTATAGATACTTTAAAAATTATGGGTGATGAATATATTTCTGTTATAAAAAGAGCGTTTGATGAAAATTGAATTTCATGATTACCAAAAAAGAATAAAGCAACAGGAGCTTATTCAATAGGTGGTACAAAAGGATTAGATCGTTTTTATATTTTAATGAATTATGATAAAACATTAAATTCAGTTTACACATTAATCCATGAATTAGGTCATTCATTAAATTCGTATTATTATTCAATTGGTCAAAAAATATATCAATCAACTTCAATCTTTTGTGCAGAAGTTGCATCTATCACAAACGAAATGTTATTAAATTATTATTTATTAAAAAAATATGATAATGATAAAATGATGAAAATGCAAATTCTTGATGAATTAATTTCAGGTTTTTTTGCTACTACAACTAGACAAGTTATTTTCTCAAATTTTGAATATGATGCAAATGAAATTATAAATAATAATGAACCTTTTGTTTATGAAACTGTAGAGCAAAAATATTTAGAATTATTACAAGAATATACTTTTATTAAAGATCCAAAAAAATATGAAAAAGAACCATATAAATATTCTTTAGTAACACCATTGAGAATACCACATTTTTATGCAGGTAATTTTTATGTTTATAAATATGC
>CASEPW010000091.1 GCA_949289925.1 uncultured Mycoplasmataceae bacterium | reverse complement strand
GCTAAATTAGGAATAACTGATGATGTTATTAATAATGATGATTATTTTATAAAAGCAGCTAAAGACAAAATTAATGAAGCAAAAAATGATTCAAAAAAAACAAAAGAGGAAATTGATAATGAAATAGGATGAAAAAATCCAAAAGTCTTACTATTAAATGCATTATATGGATTATTTATGGCATTTTCTGATGCAGTCCCTGGTTATTCTGGTGGAACAACATTATCCATCATTGGTTTTTATGACAAATTAATTAATGGTATAAAAAACATCTTTAAACCTGAAATTTATGGTACTAGATGAAAATATTTATTATGATCATTGCCTTTCTTAATTGTATGAATAGGATTATTGGCTGCTTTTCTTGTATCTGTTCATTTCATTTCAGAATCAGGTCAAGGAATTATTTTAGTTTTCTTATTTGCAACTTTCTCATTTTTTTCTATTCCATTTTTTCTTTTAACTAATAAAAATAACTTACCAAAATATTTAACTAAATTTTCTGATTTTAATAGTAATGATCAAAAACAAAAAAAGAAAAATATCATAAATCTTATATTAATTATTTTAGGATTTTTAATTTTATTAACAATAGGTTTAATTGTTCGTTTTGTTCCACAACTTGGAGGAGGGGTTACATTCATTCCGAGTATTAATAAATCATTTAATTATAAAAACTTTGATATGGGAACTGTGCTAACTCTATTAGTGTCTGGTTATTTAGCTGGTTTTTTTATGTTAGTTCCAGGTATTTCAGGAAGTTTAATGTTATATTTAACAGGCTCTTACAAAAACGTTTCAACTTTTATTGCAGATTTAGCAGGTAGAGTTGATTCTAATAATATTCAAATAGTTAAGCCAGGTTCATCAGCTCCTTATCTTATAATTATTATTGTTGCAGCAATTTTAGGTTTCATTTCATCTGTTATGGTAATAAATTGAATAAAAAATAAATTTTTTAATGAATTTTATTCATTATCATTTGGATTTGTTTTAGCATCATTCATTACTATTTTAATTGCTTTATCTCCAAATGATTATGCAACATTATCATCTTCATTAACATTAGGTTTATCTTTAGGAATGATAATTATAGGTATTATTTTTAATATTGGTATACTTATAGCGTTGAATCAAACTAAAAAAATAAATATCCCATTCTTGTATATTAATTTAAATAAAAATAAAATGGCAAAGAAAATGAATTAAAAATTTCTTTTAATTATTAATTCTTCTTCATTAGATTTTATTTCATCATCATTAATATTTTTGATTTTTTTAATAATTTTATTTTCAATATTATAGTTTTCAAATTTATTTGCTATTGTTTTTAAGTGTTTTGAAATTATTATATTTCCACTTTCTAAAATCTTTTGAGAAGCTTTATTGATACTTTCAGCTTGTTTGATTATATCTTCAATATTTTTAGTTATATGTTTTAATGAATTATTTATTATTGCATCCTTGAATTCTTCAAATTCTTGAAGAATTTTTTCTTGATCTTTAAAAGATATTGTTTTATTTCTAATAATATTTTTTTGTATCATAACAATTCTCATTAAATCAAGCATGATATGTAAAAATTGTGGTCTAACCATATACATATTTTCATATTCATTAATTTTTCTTATGCTAAATTCATCATCAGGCTCAAGTTCTGTAACAAGTATTGCAAATGAACTATTATTATGATTGTATGCTCTATTAAGTTTTGCAAAATGATTAGAATTTTTTGTAGTTCCTGTATTTTCTGCTGTTTTTGCTTCAATAACAACATTATCAACTATTGCACCATCATGTGAAATTTCGAATAAAAAATCAGCTTTTTCTCCATCAATATTCTTTGTAATTTTTTCAAATTTTACATCACTATAAAAAGAAAAATGTTTTTGCATTTCACTATAAATTCAATTTTCAAATTCATTACCAATAATTTTTATGTTGAATTTTTTATTTCTTTGTAATTCTTCTATTTTAATTTTGTAAAATTCTATATCCTTTAAATATTTGGCATTTAATTCATTTTTCACAATTTCTATTTCTTTTTCATTTTTTATTTCAATTAGTTCTTGTTTTGATTTCAAATCATTTATTATATAATTCAAATCATTTATTTTGTCATCATAAAAACTTTTTATTTCTAATTCTTTATTTTTTAAAAGTTGATCTAAATTATTTTTAAGTTTGATATTTTCTTCTTTTAAATTTAAAAATTCATTTGAATTTTTAAATCCATTTATTCAATTTTCTTTTTCTTTATTTCTTAATTGATTTATCAACAATTCTTTTTGTTTTTCTATCTCATTAGCAATGAATTTTTTTGTTTCTTCTAGGTTAACTTCATTAATATCATTCACACAAATATAATCACCTTTTTTTGCATCTTCGTTTAGTGTAAATTCTAAATTTAAAGCATCTTTTATTTGTATAGCTATTTTTTTACTCATTTTCTCCTCCTAAATAAACTTTATCAATAACTCCTCCACCTAAACAAATTTCTCCATCATATAAAACTGCACTTTGTCCTTCAGTAACAGCTAATGATCCGCTTGGATAGTTAATAATAACTTTATTATCTTTAGTTATATTAACATTGCAATTTATTAATTTTTGTCTATGTCTAAATCTAACTTGAAGATTATTTAAATTTAATGGGTTAATGATTCAATTAAAATTATTGCAAATACATTTATATGATTCTAAGAATTTATTTTTATTTTTTTCATCTACAACATAGATTATGTTTTTATCATTATCTTTTTTACATACAAAATATTTTGATTGCATGCCACCTAATTTTAAATTATTATTCTGACCTATAGTATAAAAAGAAATACCATCATGTACTCCTATTTTTTCATTTTTTACTATATCAACAATATCTCCAGGTTCTTTTTTTATATAATTTTGCAAAAAGTTTCGAAAATTTCTTTTACCTATAAAACAAATACCTGTTGAATCTTTTTTATTTCACACAGGCAAATTATATTTTTTAGCAATTTCTCTAACCTCTATCTTTGTATAATTTCCGATTGGAAATAAAGCATGTTTTAATTGTTCTTGATTAAGGTTGCATAAAAAATATGTTTGATCTTTGTTTTCGTCTTTTGCTTTTAATAAATAATTGATATTATTTTCATGTTTTACATTTGCATAGTGTCCCATAGCAACAAAGTCACAATTATATTTTTCTTTAACACAATTTAAAAAAGCTCCAAATTTTATATATTGATTACATAGTATATCAGGGTTTGGAGTTCTACCTTTTTTATATTCATCAATAAAATTTAAAAATACATCATTTCAATATTCATTGATAAAATCTATTTTATCGATTTTAACTCCTATATGATTTGCAACTTTAACTGCATCTTCATAATCATATTGGTATTCACATTTATCTTGTTCATTTAAATTTTTTTCATTGTTTACATAGCTATCTCAATTTTGCATAAATACAGCTTGAACATCATATCCTTGCTGTTTTAAAAGCAAACAACTAACTGCAGAATCAACCCCTCCACTAAGTCCAATAACAACTTTTTTCAAAATAACTCCTTAAAAATAATTTATCTATATTATAATATATTAACAATATATTATGTCACAAGAACTAAATAATTATAGTTTTAAACAATTGATATTTAATTTAGACCAATTTGATGGTCCAATGGATGTTCTTGTCGAAATGATTAGAGAAAAAAAATTAGATATTTTAACTCTTGATATTGCTGAACTTACTCATCAATATTTAGTTTTTGTTAACAATAATTTACAATACATTGCTATAGATGATGCGTCTAGTTACTTAGTAATGGCTTCTTATTTAACTGAATTAAAAACTAAAATATTATTACCAACTTTAAATCAAGGATTAAAAGATGATGCAACAGAATTTGAAATAGATAAATTTAGAAGACAAATTTTATTATATAAACAATATAAAGATATGGTTGATTTTTATCGTATGAAACAAAGCGAGAGAATTCTACTTGTTGCAAAAAAATGTGATGATTTAGAAGAATATATCCCAGATGAAACTCCAGAAGCTCCATTACCTGATAGTGTTCCATTAGAAAAACTTGTTAGAGCATGACAAAGAGTTCTTATGAGACAAAGAGACAATGAGATATTAAATATGCCAACTTTAATTAAAGTTAATACAATAGATGTTGATAAAATTCAAGAAGAACTTATTGAATTTGTTGGTACTAATGAAATAGAACATTTACCATTTGATGATTTTTTGCAAAAATTTTCAAAAGAGAAACAAAATCTTGAATTAACTTGTGCAATTTTTATTTCTTTATTAGTTTTAGTTAAAAATGGCTATATAAGATTAGAGCAAAAAGAGCAGAATGGAATTATATACATATCTAAAAATAATAATTTTGATTTCAATGATAATTACGATGATATAAAAAAAGCATTACTTCAAAATAAGGAAATTGCAAAAATTGCAGCAGATCAAATGAATTTTGAAAAAACAGATATATATGAATTAAAGAAAAGTAAAAAAGGAGATTAAAGATGAGTGATAATGACAAAAAAATAATTAATTTTGATGATTCAATGTTTGAAGATAACGATTTAGATAAAGATAAAGAAAGCAATAAAAAAATATCATTTGATTTTGATGATGATTTTGATGATGAATTAATGTTATCAATAAAACCAAAAATTTCTTCTGATGCATTAAGATTATTTGATGAAGATGATGAAGCTGCAGATTTTTTTATTGAGCAAAGAAAAACTGATGAACCAAAAAAAGTAGAAGAATTCAATGTTAATGAAGTTAAACCAATTAAACAAGAACAAGTAAAAGAGAAAAATGAACAATATATAGAAATTAATAATCCATTTGCAAATAAATATACTTTATCTAAAAATGAGTATGAAACAAATGAACTTTATCAAGAAATAAATGTTGAAAAAATTAAATCTATAATTGAATCAGCGTTGTATGTTGTTGGTCAAACAGGTGTAAGTATTGGTGATTTAAGAAGAATGACAAATGCTTCATCATCAACCATTAAAAAAATATTAAAAGATTGATCTAATGAATTAGAAAAAGATGAATCAAGAGGTATATTGATTAAGCAATTTGGCGATTATTATAAATTTTATTCAAAACCATCAAATAAGGAAGATTTAAATAAGTTGATAACTATCAAATATAAAAATCCTTTATCAACAAAAGTTATGGAAGTTTTAGCTATCATCGCTTATAATCAACCATGTACTAAAACAATCATTGAAGAAATTAGATTAAAAGATCCAACTTCAACTATTCAAAAATTAATTGATTTAGGTTTAGTTATTGATGCGGGTAGAGCATCAACTCCAGGTTGTCCCATACTTTATACTGTTACTCCAAAGTTTTATGACATATTTGGAATAAAATCATTATTAGAGTTACCAAAAATCGCAGTAGATCAACCTTATTTTGATGAAAACACTTCTTTCTTTGACACAACAAGATTCGAGGATTAAATGGAAAATAAAAAGAAATTTGAACAACAAGAAATTGTTAATTATTTAAAAAATTATGGTTTTGTTTATGCTAATTCAGAAATATATAATGGTTTAGCAAATGCATGAGATTTTGGTAATTTAGGATCTTTGTTAAAAAAAAATATAAAAGATGCATGAACTAATTTTTTTATTTTTTCACAAAAAAATATGATTTTATTAGATTCTGCTATTATTTATAATTCAGATGTTTGAAAAGCCTCAGGTCATTTAGCAAATTTTTCAGATCCATTAATTGATTGTAAAGAGTGTAAAAACCGTTTTAGAGCAGATAAATTAATTGAAGAATTTTGTCCTAATGAAAAAATTTCAGAAAATACAGATTACAAAATTTTATTAGATATCATTAATAAAAATAAAGTAAAGTGTCCAAATTGTCAAAAAATTAATTGAACTGATATAAGAAATTTTAATTTGATGTTCAAAACATTTCAAGGTGTTTTAGAAGACTCTGCCTCTACACTTTATTTAAGACCTGAAACAGCTCAAGGTATCTTTATTAATTTTAAAAATTTATTAAGAACATCAAGACAAAAAATACCATTTGGTGTTGGTCAAATAGGTAAGGCTTTTAGAAATGAAATAACACCAGGGAATTTTATTTTTAGAACTAGAGAATTCGAACAAATGGAAATAGAATTTTTTGTTAAAAAAGAACAATCAAATGAGTATTTTAATTTTTTTGAAAAAAAATTATTTAATTTTTTTGTTAATGTTTGTAATTTCAATGAAAAGTCATTAAGAATATATAACCATCCAAAAGAATCATTGTCTCATTATTCATCAAAAACAATTGATTTTGAATACAATTTTCCACATGGATGAGGTGAATTGTGTGGTTTAGCGGATAGAGGAAATTATGATTTAACTGTTCATCAAGAATTATCAAAAAAAGACTTAACTTATTTTGATCAAAATGATAATGAAAAATTTTTACCTAATGTTATTGAACCATCAATGGGAGTTGAAAGATTATTTTATGCCATTGTTTGTGAACATTATCATATTGAAGAAGTTGATAATGACACTAGAGAAGTTCTAAAGTTGCCTATTAAATTATCACCATATAAGTTAGCTATTCTTCCTTTAGTTAATAAGTTGAAGGATGATGCACTTAGTTTATATGAAAATATTATTAAAAAATTTAATATTTCAATTGATTTTGATGCATCAGGAACAATTGGTAAAAGATATAGAAGACAAGATGCTATAGGAACAAAATATTGTATAACTTTTGATTTTGATTCTCCTGAAAAGGGAACTATTACTATTAGAGAACGTGATACAATGAAGCAAGAAACATTAAAAATTGATGAATTAGATAAATTTATTATTGATAAAATAATACTTGTTTAATATGAAAAATAAATATGAATCTATAGATTTAGTAAAACAAAAAGTATCAATTGTAGATGTAATTTCTACATATATTCCTTTATCAAAAAAAGGTAATAATTATGTTGGTATTTGTCCTTTTCACATTGATTCACATCCTTCACTAACTGTTAATGAAAATAAAAAAATTTTTAAATGCTTTGCATGTAACACATCAGGAGATGTAATTTCATTTATTTCAAAAATTGAACATATAGGATATTATGAAGCATTAGTTAAATTAGCTACCAAAAACAATATTAATATTAGTAATTTTATTGAATTATCAAAGGAAATAAAAAAAGATAAAGAATATGAAAAATTGTATGAAATAAATGATAAAGCAGCAGAATATTTTCATAATTTTTTATTTAATAAAGAAAATAGTGCAGCCATCGATTATTTAAATATTAGAAAAATCAATAATGATTTAATAGAATATTTTAATATTGGTTTTGCTCCAACAAACAATGATATCATGATTAATCTTTTGTCAAATAAAAATAATATTTTAAATAATGATAATTTAGGTTTTAAATTAAAAGATATAAATGATGCAGGATTAACATTTATTAATAAGGATGGAGAATACAAATGTATTTTTAGTGATAGAATTATAATTCCTATTTATAACATAAATAATAAAGTAGTGGGATTTGGAGGTAGAACAATAATTGACGATGAAGCTAAATATATAAACACTTCATCAACTAGTATTTTTAATAAATCTGCGACTTTGTATAATTTAAATAATATATTAAAAAATAATGCAGATATAGAAACAATCTATATAGTTGAAGGATATATGGATGTTATATCATTGCATAAAATTGGTATTAATAATGTTGTTGCAACAATGGGTGTTGCATTTAGTAATGAACATTTAGAGATGTTAAAAATTTTACAAAATCTAAAAGTAGTTAATATATGCTTTGATAATGATGAGGCAGGTATTAGTTCTTGTTTGAAAGCAGCTGAATTAATTAGTAAAAAATATTTAACTTCATTCATAAATTATGAAACAACTAAAAAAGATATAGATGAATTGATAAATAGTGATAAAGAATTAGCTATAAAGCAAATGAATAATTTAATTGATCTTACTACATTTAAAATAAACAATCTAATAAAAAAGACAAATTTACAAGATGTTAATCAATGTAGAATATTAATATCAGATACAATAAAAATTTTAAAAAATGAAAAAGACATTATTTCATTAAATAATAATGTCTTAAAGTTATCTGACTTACTTAAAATTGATAAAGATATAATTTTATCTCAGTTAAGCGATAGTAAAATTACAAATAAAAGTAAACAATACAATTATGATGCTATTGTTAATATTGTATTTGAAAAAGAATATTCAAAAAAACCTAAAGGTTTTAAAAAGACAGATGGAACTGAATTAGAAATTTTAACATGTATAATGCTAGATAGAAATTGTTTAACCGTTTTTGAAAATAAATGCAACGTTTTATTAAATAAAGAAAATAATGAAATCTTTAACATATTACAAGAATATTATTTTAATAATCCAAGCATGTTAACAATAAACACTGATGATATTAATACAATTTTTTCTAATCATAATGAATTAATTCCTATTGCAATGAAAATTGCTATTAATAAAGAAAAAATTGAAATTAAAACAGTTCAAGAGAGATTACAGAAAACATTAGAACATCATTTACTATTAGTAAAAAGAGAAGGTTATAAAAAAGTAATAGATCAAATGAAAAATATGGATAATGAAAAAAAGAAACAATTATTAGAAAAAATTTTTAATAAATAATTCTATCACCCATGAATTAATTTTTTTAATATTGAATTTATTATATTTGCAACATTATATAAATTTTTATTGAATTGTATTTCATTTTTTTCAGGAAAATGAATTTTATCAATTCCAACTTTAATAAATGAAAAAGGAATATTATGTATATAACATATTTGAGCAATTGAACAACATTCCATTTCAACCATTACAGGTAAGTTATTATCTTCTATGAAAAAATTTTGATAATTATTACTATTAATAAAAGAATCTATAGTATATACAATTCCGGATTTATTATCTGTTTTTAATAAATCTTTGATTTTATTAATCATTTCATTATTGCACATATATTTTTCTGGCATTTTGGGTACTTGATTGATTTTATAGCCAAAACCTGTAACATCAACATCACCGTAACTTACAGCATTACCGACAAAAATATCACCAACATTTAAATTGCTATATATTCCAGCAGATCCAATATTTATAATTTCATTTACATTAAATTTATTTATTAACAATGTTGTAGCACTAGCACTATTTGCTTTTCCAATGCCTGAAAAACATAAAATGGATTCTTTATTTGAATAACTAAATTTTATAAAAGAAAAAATACCTATTTTGTGTTTTTCTATGATATCTATTTCATTTATAAAATTGTTATCTATTTCACTTTCCATTGCAATAATGATGCCTAACATAACAACTCCTAACTATTTTAATTATATATTAAAATAGAATATAATAAATATATGGAAAAAAATAAAATATTTATTGAAAAAACTATTGAGTGATTTACCAATTACTTAAGAGAAAATAATATTAAAAATATTATTATTGGAATCTCTGGAGGTATAGATTCAGCTGTCTCTTTATCTATATTAAAAAAGATTGACGACATCAATATTTTTGCATATTTTATAGATATTGAATCAAGTAAAGAATCGTTAGATGATGCAAAATTAGTTGCTAAATTTTTAGATCAAAAACTTGATGTCATAGATTTAACTCAAACATATAATTTTTTAGTAAATCAATTTAATGCAAAAACTATTGTTCAAAAAGGTAATATAAAATCTCGTCTAAGAATGATGTTTTTATATGATAAAGCTCATGAAAATAATGGACTTGTAGTAGGAAATTCAAATTATGATGAAATTTATTTAGGATATTTTACAAAATTTGGAGATCAAGCATCAGATATTATGTTATTAAATAATCTTTTAAAAGAAGAAATATTTGAACTTGCAAAATATTTATCATTACCAGCATCAATAATTGATAAAAAACCATCAGCTGATTTATATCAAAATCAAACTGACGAAGTAGAAATCGGTTTTAGTTATCAAGATTTAGATAAATATTTAAAAGAAGAAAATGTTCCAATTGAAGTGTCAGATAAAATAAAAAAAATACATTCTAAAAATTTACATAAACAAAAAATAATATTAAATCCTAATAAAATAAAAAAAGATTGTCTATAATGTTGAAACTATAATCTTTTTACACAAGTTGTAT
>CASEPW010000090.1 GCA_949289925.1 uncultured Mycoplasmataceae bacterium | reverse complement strand
TATGTTGATTATACAACTTGTGTAAAAAGATTATAGTTTCAACAGAAAAAGATGGCAAAAGATGGTAAATTTCACATTTTAGGTTTTCTAGCTGCATTAGTTTGTGGATTAGGTTTAGGAGCTATTGTTTATACTTTAACTAAATTATTTAATTTAGAAAGTAAAATTTGATTTATTCCTTTCTTTTTTATGCCACCAGTAATTGGTGCAATCATTTATGCTTTATCTAATAAAAAATAATTAGATAAATATAAATGTTCTTTATGCTCTGCCTTTAAAAAGACAGAGTATTTTTTTATTAAATATAGATAAAATAAATAGTTTACTATTTAAAAAAAACATCATAAAAAAATCAAAAAAATAAATATATAATTAGTAGTGGAAATTAATGATTATGAACGATATTGGTTGATTGTAATCAGTGCCTGAAGTAATTAAATTTATATTTGGTGTCATGTGATTATTAATTAGATAGTATTGTTGATTGTTATTAGTTTTATGGTTGTCAACAAAAAAGCAATAGGGTGGTTACCTGTTGCTTTTTTTTATTGTTAATATATAATCATAGTATGTCAAACTTAATCGATAGTATTATTTATTTTTTATGATTAAGTCCATTATTTCAAAGTGCTACTTTTTTAATTTGTAGTAGTGTTATTATATTGAATATTATTTCTTTAGTCTTCTTTTTAATTTTTCACAAATATAAAGTTAGATTAGAAAATAAGTTGTTTCAGAAAATATTTTATTCATTAAATTTCAACTTATTAATAGATCATATATTTATTAAATTTTGAATTTCTAATTTGCTTCTTTTTAAATTAATTTATAATTATGTGAATTATTTCTCCATAATAAAAATAACTATAATGAAATGATTAAATGATTTATTTAATTTTTTCATCAAAAAATACAATACAGCCATTAGTTTCATTGAAAGTAAAATTTACTTTAAATTTAAATATTAATCTTTTTTGTTTTTTTAATTATTAAAAATATAAGGAGATTAATTTATGAAAAGAAATTTAAAAATTTTTGCATCAATAGCAAGTACTTTATTAATAGCAACACCCACTGTCGCTATATTAACGTCATGTTCACCAACAACAACAGTTACACCACCTACACAAGGAGATGGATTTAATAAACCTATGAATTTTGTAGATAACACAAATATTTATAAAAATCAATTTGTTGAAAACAACAAAACCGTATTAGATGCTAAACAATTTAATTTGAAAGAATTCAATATTTTACCATCAGACCCAAATAGTCAAATCTATATAACTAAAATATTTAATAGAATAAACAAAGAAATAATTAAAAATGATTTAATGGATTTTTTATCTAATTTATCAAACCAATATTTCAATACAGGATTTAAAGCAAATATTTCAGATTACCAAATTAATTTTGATGAAAATAATAAACAATGAAATATAAAAATAAGTTTTGAAATATATAATGGGAATAATATTAGTTCTTTTTATTTGTTTAACAATAATCATAATAAAATTGCATTAACCCCATATGAAAAAATAAGTTCAAAATTAAATATTATTGGAAATATTAATTATGAATTCTTAAATTCACAAAAAAGATTATTAGATTATAATACAGTTTTTGCTGGTTATAGTTTTGATAATGCAACATGAGTATTTGGAAATCAGGAATATAAAATAAACAATTTTAAATTTTCAGATTATTCAAAAACTTTAAATACTGAAATTACAGGAATTATAAATAAAAATATTAAATCTTATGTTGATATTAAAGAATTTGCTGAAGATAAATTAAAACAAATGAATTTATCGCAATTTGAAAATGAATTAACTAATACAGTTGATACATATATAAATAAGGGTAAAGATATTATTGGTCCAACCCAATCTTTATTACAAAATCTTTTAACAAGTCACACACAAAATGAATCAGCAAAAATATTTTTAAATAATAATGCTGAATTAATAGCATCACTAGCTCAATCCATCATAAATAATATTAATAGTAATATAACCGTAGAGAATTTAATTGTTTCAATATTGAAAGATAAAACATTATATCAAATATTAAAGGAACAACCAACAGTAGATGAAATTAATAAAATATTAGGAATGATAAGTCCTGATATATCTTCTACTATTATTCAGTTCATTGAAGGTATTGGAGATCAAGAATCATTTAACCAAATGTTGGATAAAATCAAGGAATTAGTTTTAAGTTTAGACCAAAAACTATATGAACAAATTTCTACATTAATTGATGAATTTAAAGTTTCAGGTGTTCTAACAGCGATTATTAAAAATAAAAATATTGTTTTAGAATTATTGAACAATTTCGGTATTGTAGACAACGAATTAAATGCTTTATTATCACCATTCTTAAATGTAATATTAGATATAGATAATAAAACAATGATAACTATTTTATTTGATTTATTGAAATCACAAAATGAAGGTGGATTAATTTATTTAAAAGAAATAATTAAATTATTTAACTTTATTCCAGCTAATATATCTGGAATATTAGATCAAGTAGTATTTAACAATCCAAACTTCACTATAGAAAATTTTGTTTCATTTATAGATACAATTGCAAATCCAAAAAAATCATCTAATAGTAATGAAGTGGTTAGATATGATGAATGAATAAATTCAATTCAAAAAGAAATTGTTTTTGATAAAAACAATAGTTATAATCCAAGTGATTTAACATTAAATTTAAATTATAGTTATAAAATTACTTTTACAAATGACATTTATTTTAGTATTAAAAATTTATCTAAAATCTTGCCAAATAGTCTAACAATTAATAATTCAAATATTCCGTTATCAACAATAAAATCTATATTACCATCTTGAATTAGTGTAAATGCAAATGATTATATTAAATATTCAATGAATGCAAATGATCAAGTTGTTTATGATATTCTTAATAAGAATAATAATAATGTATTATCTTGAAAGATGCCAATAAATTCTATTGTTGACATTAATATGCCACAAACTATTAAAACTCTTTATGATAGTTCAAAATCTCTTACTGGTGATGCAATAATTAACGTTTCAAAAACTATATTCTTTCATAAGTATGAAAAATTTGATTTCTTTAAACCATTAACTAGTTTGTTAAATAGCAATGTAATAGAAAATTATTCATACAATATCAAAACTAATGAAGCTTTATTTACTAAAGATATTATGCCTGAAAGAAAATTAGAAATTATTAATGAAATAAAGAATAATACTACTAATGAAGATATACTTGTAGATCAACAACCAATAAAATATACAATAGCACCATCTACATGATTTTCAAAAGAAAAGGTTGTTCACAAGACTGAAACAAAAACAAATATTGATTACAATAAATATTTCTCAGAATTCATTAATATAGAATATTTAAAATCAAAAGTTTGAATGAGTTTTAATAACAACATTTTAATTGATAAATTTAGTGTTGTTGGTTTAATTAATATTGATACAGTTAAAGTTACTAATATCTCAATTTATACACCATATTCAATGTATACAAATAATAATATATACAGATCTACATGAGTCTTTAATTTATAATTATTAAAGAATAAGTAAAATTAGAGAGTGAACATAATTTACTCAGTTTGAAGGGAATTGTGTTGCACTCTCTATTTTAATAAAAAAGATGTCACTTTCAGGTTGATCATTCTAAACCCTTTTAATATTACACTAAAAGAGTTACATGTTGCTATGCAGAATGTCCCTACTCCACTGTCATTATAAGATTAACATTTATAAAATAAATTAAAAAAAGAAACACACATTAGAATTTTCTTTAATAGTTTTTTCACTATTTATTAAAAAAATAACTAAAAAGAAAAAACTAAAATTGATAATAATACAAACAATAATGCAAAATAAAAAAGCAGAAACAATTCCTGCTTTTTTATTTTTTAATAATACAAATAAAGAAAATTAATTATTTAATAATTTTAGTTACTGTACCAGCACCTACAGTTCTACCACCTTCTCTAATAGAGAATTTAGAACCAACTTCAACTGCAACTGGAACAATTAATTCAACTGTGATAGTTGTGTTATCACCAGGCATGATCATTTCTTGACCTTCTTTTAAAGTAATTGCACCTGTAACATCTGTAGTTCTAAAGTAGAATTGTGGTCTATAACCTTTGAACATAGGAGTGTGACGTCCACCTTCTTCTTTTTTTAATGCATAAATTTCAGCTTCAAATTGAGTGTGTGGAGTAATACTTCCTGGTTTAGCTAATACTTGCCCTCTTTGAACTTCTTCTTTTTTAGTACCACGTAATAATATACCAGCATTGTCACCAGCTTCAGCGTAATCTAATTGTTTTCTAAACATTTCAATACCTGTAACAACAGTTTTTTGAGTAGGTTTTAAACCAACAATTTCAACTTCTTCATTAAGTTTTAATTGACCTCTTTCAACTCTACCTGTTACAACAGTACCTCTACCAGAAATAG
>CASEPW010000089.1 GCA_949289925.1 uncultured Mycoplasmataceae bacterium | reverse complement strand
TTTTATTATTATGAAAAATATTAATTTTTAAGAAAATAAAAAATAAAGATTTTAATCTTTTCTTTCTGCTAATTCAGCCATTTCCTCAGTTAGTTCAAAATCAACTTCTAAACCGTCAACCATAATCATTTCTTCTTCTTGTCATGATATAATTCTTTTTTTCTTTGGAAATGTACTTGGATCAGGCTCTTCATCTTTTTTTCTAGTGAATGTCTTATGAACATATTCACTCTTTTTACCTTTTGTAATAGTAGGACTACTATCACTAATTTTACGGTGTAACAGTCTTTCAAATAACCCTTTTTTTCTAGAACTAACATTCGATTCACCTTTTTGAGATTCATCATTTAAAACTTCATCATTATTTTTAACATTAGATTCTAAATCATCTACAACTGATGTAGAATTTTCATTTTGTGGTTCAACTTCTTTATCTATTTCATTATTTTGAATATCATCAAACATATAATAGATTATATTACATTAGGTAATTTTTTAACTAGTAATTCTACAGCAATCATTGCTCTTACGTCATTTTCACAATAAATTGAAATGTCTTTATATAATTGTTGTCACTCTTCTTCAGTCATTTTGTTAAAAAATCTAACCGTAGTCTTATTTTGACATTCCAAACCATTTGATACATTAAGTGTTTTATAATCCTTGCAGCCTGTTATCGCAAATAAGTCATTGTGATGTTTTTCAATAAAAGGAAGAACTTTCTTAATAGAATAAAAACCTCCAAATTCTTTGATAAAAACAGGTGTCCCATCTTTTTTAACTGTGAAAAAATCAGCTAAATCAAATAAATTATCTCTTATAACAGCGATTTTTTTAGCATATTCATCGTCATTTAAATAATTTGAAATCTCTTTTAATCTTGTTGATTCAAATGATTTATTGTAAACTACATAGCTATATTCATCACCGCAATATAATTCATCAACAATTTTTTTAAATTCATTTAAATTTATATTTAAAGGATCTATAACTATATTATTACATGTTAAATCTTTTATATTTGTTCCATCATCATGATCCTTTATAATTGAACATTGAGTAATAATTTGCATAAAAGGGAACGTATTATCAATTACCCTTGTGGCAATATTTATTGTTTCAAAATCAAAATAAACTTTTTTATTTTTTAAATTTGATAATAAATCAGAATATTTTTTATGATCAATTTCAATAGGTTTTGAATTTTCAAAAAACAAAGAATAATATCCTGGTTTAAAATATTCCTCAATATTTTGACCTTTTTGATATATTTCTAAAAAATGACCTGTTTGATTCACTACATTGCCAGAATATTTAAATAATTCATATCCTTCACACTGATAAAGTTTTCTAATGTTTAATCAATAATCAGGTTTTTTAAAATCTCCATTATCATTATATGAAGGAAATATCTCATTAATATATCCTGTTTGGTCATGTTGTAACATAAAAAATTTACGATTTCTAATTGTATTAATATCATTATCAAAATTCTTAACTGTATTATCCAATAATTCAATCGCTTTTAATCCTGCTATTTTTGTTTGAGGAGATTGAGAGGATTCGATTTTTGATTCTATTTCACTAAAATCACCATTAATAAGAGCATCAATTGATATAGGGAATGATTCATATTGTTTAAGTTCCTTGTTAATCAATGTGTAATTTAATCCTTGTTTTGCCTCTTTTTTATGAGTATCATCAAATGTTTTTGGGAAAGAAATGGTTTTTGTGTAATTAATATATGGTGTTATAAAAAATGGACATTCTGTTTTATTTGCTTTTACATAATCAACTATACATAAATAAAAATTAAAATTATAGTCAGATAAATCATCATTATATAAAACTTGTGATTGGAAAAATAAATCTAAAAAATGATGAATTTTAACAGTTGTGGTGCCTTTTGTTTCTATTATTTTAATATTGTTATTTTCTTTGATTAAAGCATCACATTTAGTGATTAAATCACCATTAATAAAAACTGGTTGAAAAATTATAATTTCATTGTTTTCAGATAAAAGTTCTTTTGTTTTTTTTGCACTATCTTCCATGTCAAAAATTTTATATTCATCAAAATCAAAAATTTTTGAAATATGATTATGTAAAGAAATTATGTGTTGTTTTGATAATTTATCTAAAATATTACCCTCAATTATCTTTGGATTGTTTTTATCTAAATCTTGGTTTTCAAATAAACATTCACGGAAATAATTTAAGGAATCAATTTCTTGATTTTCATCAAATTCATCTTCTTGATCATAAATATCTGCATTTGAATCAATAGCTTTAATTTTAGCTTGTATTGAAGATATAATTTCTGCATTTGAATGGAATAAAAATGAAGCTTGTTTAGTATGAAAATCAATGTAGTCGTATTTAGAAATAAATTTTGATTTTTTCATTTTATCCTACTGATTTTCTTCAAACTCTAAATCTAAATACAAAAATTAATAATGAAATAATAGAAATAACTACAACAACAGAAAGAACTGAAACAATAATAACTAGTGTGTTGTTTTGAACATCAACAGAAGTAGTTTTCTTTTTTAAACCTGTTATCTTTAATATAAACTCAGTTGGAATATTAGTTTCTGCACCTATAGTAGAAGAAACATAACTTGAAACTTGAACTGAGGCTTCAATATAACCTTCAACATCTGAAAATAATTTTTCTCTAAAATGAACAATAATATTATTTTGTGTTAAGTTAGATACATTTCTAATTCTTGATACAACCATATCGAATAATCATTTATTAATCTTTTCTTTTTGTTCTTTTAAAGATATAGAATTATCTGCAGTTGGTACTGTGTAATAATAATCAATTTCTGAAGGTAAAACATTTGGTAAATTTGCTACAATTTCTTGAGAATTAAAAGTACCAAAAGGAATTTCTTTACCATTTTTATCAATAAAGACAGATGATGGTTTTTGTTTGAAACCATTAATAGTAATTTCACTTGTAAAATATTGACCTGATGAAGGGGAAATTAAAACACCAAGTTCATTATAATAATAATCTAATGAGAATTTTGTAACAATAGATCCTGTTACATCATTAAAACTAATAATTTCTACATTTAGAATATTAGTATTAGAAAAGTTAGGTGGTAATTGAATTAAAAAATCAGAAAATTGTTTATTTAGTATATTATTTACTTCGTCTCTTGTAACTGATGATGGAAATCCATAATTTTCTGGATTTTGAACAATTATTGAGTTTGTAGTTAATTCTGTTGGTAATGATTTTGAAAATCCTAACAATCTAACTTTTTTAGAATATATAGATTGATTTTGAACAAGGAAACCATTTTTGTCATAATATTCATCAATTTCTAAAACTGCATCAATAAATCCTTCAGCATTATCATAAGATATAGGATTAATATTTAAAACTTTTTTAAAAGTATCTGGAATATCAAAATATGATGGCATATTAATAAAGATATTTCTTCTATTTGTAATAACTAAATCTTCAAGTTCATTAGGAGAGTAAAAGAAATAAGAAGCAGAATTTGAAGATGATGGGAAGTTTGAAATAAGAACTTCATCACGTATTTCTGTTGGTAATATCTTTTTAAAACCTGAAATATTTACTTTATATCTAAAACCTTTTGAAGTTTGTAAAATTCCTTCAGAATCAATATAATTAGTTATTTTTAAAAACGCTGAAAGTGTTCCTTCTAAATTGTCAAAAGAATCTATTTTTTCAACTTTAATACTATTTTTATCAAAATTTGTAGGTAAATTCTTAAAGAATAAATTTTTATCATCAAAAATGATATCAATTAATTTGTTAGGTTGAATTAATTGAGGAATCGAAAGTATATCTGATTTATTTAATTGAACATCTCTAATAAATATGGTTTCTTCTTGTGATTGGAAACCTTTAATTTTTACATCCTTAGATAAAAATATACCATCAGTTATTAAAAATCCTTTATTGTTATAATATTTTGATAATGATAATTTAAATGTAAGCTCACCATCTAAATTATTAGGTCTAAGATTTGAAACTATTATATCATTCACAATACTAGTTCCAGAAACATAAGGATTATTTATAAAGTTAGTTGGATCGTTAGAAATTAACTTAGTTATATCACCAATTGTAATTTGAGAAGGAAGTAAAACTGATAATTGTCCTGTGATAACATATGAATCTTTAATAGTTGTTTCAGCAACTTTATTAAAACCAGAAATTACTAATGAAAAATTAAAATTACTATAATTAGGATTTAAATTTGAATTAATAAATTCTCCTTTATTATTAATATAATAATTTAAAGAACCTTCAACAGTAATTTCTCCTAAAAGGTTATTTGGTGTTAATGAATAAATTTCGATATAATTTTGATTAAATTCATCTGGAAGCGAATCAAAAATATAATTGATATTATTTGAGATAATTTGAATAACTTCATTAATTGAAACACTAGAAGCTAGCTTGTTAAAAGATGATAAATTATATGTATAATTTGTTTGGCTAGTAGGTTTTAATTTTCTAAAACCTGATATTTTTAAATTTAATGTTCTAGTTAAACCATTACTAATTAATACTCCATTTTGGTCATAAAAATGGTTAAGTGTAATTGCTATATTCATAGTACCTTCAACATTGTTATAAGTAATTATTTTTATTGAAGTAATATTTATGGCAGAAAATGATTCAGGTAAACAAATAGAATCGAAAATTTCAATATAGTTATTTCTAACTATTTGTAAAATTTCATTATTTGTAACTTCAGATGCAATTAAAGATTTTATGCTATTGATTGTAATATCCTTTGCAACCGTAGGAGAAGAAATTTTAAAACCACTAAATGTAACTGTTGCAGATAATAAATTATCTAAACTAGTATCAATTAGACCTTTATCATTGTAATAATTTTTAATTTTTATATTAGCAACTACAGTACCATCTAAATTATTTTTTGATATTATATCCCCTTCATCTGACATGATATCA
>CASEPW010000088.1 GCA_949289925.1 uncultured Mycoplasmataceae bacterium | reverse complement strand
GTTTAATTATTAGACAAATTAATTTTTTATGATTAAATATAAAATGTAGTTATAAAAACTGTTAAATTTTATCTTTCCAATAACAATATATTGTAAAGTATATCCCTCCAATAAGTGCCATTTTATTGAAGGGATATAAAGTATTTAATAGTAAATAATAAAAAAAAGCGTGTTTCCACGCTTAAATATTAATGGTGCTGAAAAAGGGACTTGAACCCTTAAGGTATTGCTACCGGTAGATTTTGAGTCTACTGCGTCTGCCATTCCGCCACTTCAGCAATATATTTATTATAAATTATTTAATGCATTTTTTTGATTTTTCAACTAAATTATTTATATGTTTTTTTAATTCATTTATGTTATCAAATTTCTTTACTTCATCCATAAATTTAATGAATTCAATTTTAATTTCTTCTCCATATATATCTTTATTAAAATTAAAAATATGATTTTCTATACTAAAAATTTTATTATCAAACGTTTTAGATGTTCCTATAAATGTTAAACCAAAATATTCCTCACCATTATGAAAAGTTTTTGTTAAATAAACTCCATTCTTCAAATATTTATTATAGTTTGTTTCAATATTTGCAGTATTATAACCTAATTTTCTTCCTAACTGTTCTCCTTTAATTACTTTTCCTTTTATTGAGTAATTAAAAATTGCTTTTTTATTAAAATTATCTATATCACCATTTTGTAGATATTTTTTTAAAATAGTGGTAGAAGTTTTTGTTCTAACTACAACCTTTGTGTCAATTAGTTTTTTAAGTTCTTTAACATTTAATTGATCTTTGCCTAATTTAAAATCAGAACCTACAATAATTTGCTCAAAATTATTCTTTATTAAATATTGTTCAATAAATTCTTTGGCATTTAGATTGTTTTTTTGAATATCATATACATCAATTAGATTAAAACCAATATTATTTAAATCTTCAATTCTTTTTTGTAATGGATAAATTGCATAACTTTTTGAAGGAATATCTTTAAAAGTTAATATTTTGATATTCTTATCTTTCAATATCCTTAAATGACCTTTATGTAAAGCATCAAAAAAACCAATATATATTTTATTTTTTGTATTCATTAATGAAGTCCTCAATTTTTTTAGAATTTTCTATTTTATGTTCGCCACTTCTTGTTCTTGTAAGCTGAGTAATAGTTCCTAGTGAATTTAATTTAGTAGCTAAATCTCTAGCAAAAGATCTCACATAGAACCCTTTAGAAACGTCTATTAATATTTTAAGTTGTTTATTGCTATATTCAATAATTTTATAATCAATTAATTTAACTAGTCTTGGTTCAATCTTGATTTCACAATTGTTTCTTGCATATTCATATGCTGGTTTTCCATTAATTTTTATAGCTGAATAATTAGGTGGAGTTTGTCAATATTCTGTATTTTTTATTTCATTTAATACTATTTCTATTTCTTTTATTTTAGGATATATATCAGTTCTTTTAATTACTTCTCCTTCAAGGTCAAGAGTTGTAGTTTCATAACCAAATGTTATTGTTGTTAGGTATTGCTTTGTTTCATTAAGATGATTATTTAATAATTTTGTTCCTTCATTAATTCCAATTATTAATACACCATCAGCTAGAGGGTCTAATGTTCCACCATGACCAACTTTTTTTAATTTTAATGCATATTTAATTTTTTTAACAACATCATTACTTGTTCATTTTAGTGGTTTGTATATACAAAATATATTAGAGGATACCATATTAAACTAACACTTTTTTAGCTTGAATTTTTTCATTTTTTTTATTTTGAGCTATTGGAATTGCTTTTTTATCAACAACACCTTTGTTTATCTTAATGATTTTAATAGCATTTTGATTATTGTTTGCTCTTTTGTCTTTTTTAGTTCTTCCTAATCTAGCTTGAACTTTTCTTTCTACTACAGGAATTTCCTCAATGATTTCTAATGTTTCTTCATCATCAAATCTTGTAGATTTTTTAACTACAGTAGGTTTTGTTTCAAAGAATTTTTGAATTCTATCAAATTCATCCATTCTAAATTGGTCGACTGTTTGTTGCATTTTTGTAACATTTTGTGAAGGTTGATAATTAACGTATGAATTCATTTCATTAAATCTATTGTTGAATAAATTTGTATTAGGTGAATATTGTTCAACAACTTGCACTTTTGAATATTCTTTAATTTGGTTAATTCTATTATTCGCATTAGGATCTAATTGACCAATTCCATAATTATTATCAAAATTGTTGTTTGTTACATTATTTTTAGAAAGTTTAATAATTTTATTGATTGTTGGTTCATTATTAACTTTATTATCTCTAGCAATTTCTTCGTTAGAAATATTTTCTTGTGCAATTTGCATAGTAGTTTTTTGATTCATCATATTTTCATTTAGATTAGATTCATATATACTACCCATTTGTTCATGCATATTTGCTTGTTGTTGCATAACAGGTTCGTTATTTGGTAATTCAAACTCTACTTGTTTTTGTTCTACATATCTATTTCTTCTTAATTCAGGATTAATTGAATTATATACTAAGTTTGTATTAGCAATAGCATTATTAAATTCTAGTGAAGTATTGATATTATGGTGTTTTCTTAAAGTATTTTTATAGTTTAATAATTCACGTTGTTCTATAAAATCTGCAATGTTATCAACTTTTGGTATTTCTACAATAAATGAAGGATGATTGTTATTTACATTTCTAGAATGACTTCTATAAATAGGTTGTTGAATGTTTGGAGTGTTCATAACAAATTCTTGGTTAATTTCAGGTTCATTATTTGCACGAATATATCTATCAGTATCTTCATTAGTTTTAAATAATCTATTACTTAAATTTCTAACATTTTCACTATTTAAATGTTCATTATTAAATTCAGCTTGTTGTTTTAAATATAAAGATGAATTTTTATCAATAATTTCAAACAATCTATCTTCATTTATATTTCTATCTAAGAATTGACGGTTATTTGAAATTTTAGGAGTTAAAACATCATTTTTATCATAAGGATTGAAATAATGTTGATCAGCAACTGTTTCATTATATACTTGATCAAAAGAATTCATTTTTTCTAATTCATCTTGCTTATTGAAAATGTTTTGATTAAAACGTTTCATTGTTTCTTGTCTATCAATAAATTCATTTAAATATTTATTTTCAAAATATTTTATTAAATCATTAGATAACATAACTTGATTTGGTGTATAAGCAGTAGTTGATAAATCCAAAAATCTATAGTAATTTTTAGAATTTGTATTTTCACACATTACAGCAATAGCTTTTCTTCTATTAGTTTCAGATAATGTAGATAAATATTCTTCAATTAATTCACGTTTACTTTCATCATTAGTAAAATATTTTTTTGTATCTAATTCAACTCATTCATTTCTTATTTCTTCAGGAACATACATTTGCGGTGCTAGATATGCTTCTTTTGAATTTAAAAAGTCAGCTTTATTTACTTCTTGTTGTATTGAATTTATAACACCTGCTTCTGCTGAATTAGCAACTCTTGTTAATTGAGAAACATCAGTATTTTTTAATTTTTCAGCAATATAGTCAGTATTTTTTCCTGAGATATAATCATATTTTTTATTAAATTCTTTACCATATTTTTTATAGATACGATTACTAAAAGTTAATTGAACAGGTTCATTTTCTTCCATGAAAGATTTTTCTATTAAACTATATAATTCTCTTGAAAACT
>CASEPW010000087.1 GCA_949289925.1 uncultured Mycoplasmataceae bacterium | reverse complement strand
TAAATATATTTTTATTATTTTTTCATATATAATATATATGCACTTTGTGCACAATTCAGTGAACTATGTTCATGGAGTCCCAAAAATAGTTATATACTATTAGCTCGGAAACTAGTTAGGTATAATTAAAAACAATAGGCATTTATTTAATATAAGGTAAACCATATTTTTAATTATAGACCTCTAGAAAATAAGAAAAATATATAGGAGTAAAATGAGCGAAGCAAAAATTTGTTTAAAAGGAAAAGTTAAAGAAATCAATCAAGCAGGAAGCTATGTTGTTACATTAGAAAATAATGTAGATATTCAAGCTCATGTTTCAGGGAAAATGAGAGTTTACAAAATTAGCATTTTACCTGGAGACATTGTTGATGTTGAACTTAGTCCTTATGATTTAACTAAAGGTAGAATAACGTTTAGACATTGTTAAAGAGGTAATATGAAAGTAAGAGCATCAGTTAAAAAAATTTGTAAAGATTGCAAAATAATTAAAAGACATGGTATTGTTAGAGTTATTTGCACAAACCCTAAACACAAACAAAGACAAGGATAGGAGATAATATGGCACGTATATTAGGTGTAGATATTCCAAATGATAAACGTATTGTAGTTGCTTTAACTTATGTTTATGGAATTGGTAGAAAACGTTCAGAAAAAATTTTAGCTCTTGCTAAAATTGATGAAAACATTAGAGCAAAAGATTTAACAGAAGATCAAATTGCAGCTATTAGACAACATGCCTCTCAATTCACATTAGAAGGTGATTTAAGAAGAGAAATTGCAATGAATATTAAAAGAAAAATGGAAGTTGCATGTTATTCAGGGATTAGACATCGTCGTGGATTACCTGTTAGAGGTCAAAGAACAAAAACAAATGCACGTACAAGAAAAGGTCCAAGAAGAACTGTTGCAAATAAAAAGATAGAAAGTAGATAGGAGTAAGTAATATGGCAAAGAAGAAAAAACTTAATTTTACTGATGGTATTGCTCATATTCATGCTACAAAAAATAATACTATCATTTCTTTATCTGATACAAAAGGTAATGTAATTACTTGAGCATCATCAGGTACAGTAGGTTATAAGGGTTCTAAAAAGAAAACACCTTATTCTGCAGGGGTAGCTAGTCAATCAGTAGCAAAAATTGCATATGATTTAGGTTTAAGAAATGTTGTAGTTCATGTAAATGGTATTGGTTCAGGTAGTGAAACTGCAATTAGAAGTTTACAAGTTGGAGGATTAAATGTTACTGCAATTAGAGATGTAACACCTATTCCACACAACGGTTGTAGACCACCAAAAAAACCAAGATAATAATATTAGTAAAGGGAGAATTATATGAAAAAATTTATTAAATATGATGTTAAATTTGAACAATTAACTAAAAACAATGATAATTATGCAAAAATTAAAATTAGTCCACTAGAAAGAGGGTTTGGTATTACATTAGGTAATGCTTTAAGAAGAGTTGCACTATCTAACATTCCAGGTGCTAGTATGTTTGCAATTAAAATTCCAGGTGTTACTCATGAATATCAAGGTATTGATGGTGTTAATGAAGATGTAACTAAAATTATTTTAAATTTAAAGAATTTAGTTATTGCTATTGATGAAAACGTTTATCAATATGAAGAATTAAGCAACACACCAATTGAAAAATTCCCAACACTAAAAATTTCCAAAGATAAAAAAGGTGAAATTTTAGCAAGTGATATTGAAGTTCCAACAGGATTTTCTATCATTAATAAAGATTTACACATTGCTACACTAAACAAAGATGTTAAATTTAATTTAGAAATTTATGCGACATTAGGTAGAGGTTTTAAATCATTTAGTGCAAATAAAGAAAGAATTAATGCATTAAGTATTATTGTTACAGATTCAAATTTCTCACCTGTTACTAACTTTTCATATTCAGTTGAAGAAATTAAAGACGATAAATTTTCAGTTTCTGATGAATTAACTATTGAAATAGCTACAAATGGTGGAATTAAAGCAATTGATGCATTAGCATTAGCAGGTAAAATCTTAACTGATCACTTTGAATCATTCATTTCATTAAATGAAAAATATAGAGAAGCTATTACATTAAAAGAAAGAGAAATTGAAACTAAGAAAGCAAATTTATCAATCCCAATTGAAGATTTAAATTTATCAGTAAGAGCTTTCAATGCTTTAAAGAACATCAATGTTCACACTACTCAAGAATTGATTGAAAAAACTAGAAAAGAAATTGATGAAATTAGAAATTTAGGTAAAAAATCAGTTCAAGAAATTATCAAAGTTATCCATGATCGTGGGTTAAAGTTAAAAGACGAATAATTATTATCAATATAAAGAAAGGAGTTAAACATGTCATACATTAATAAACCAGGTAAAACTAGATCATGAAGAAAAATGGTTGTTAGACAACAAGTGTCTGATGTTTTAGCTTATGGAAAAATTGTTACTACAATCACTAAAGCTAAAGAAACACAAAGACATGTTGAAAAATTAATTACTGTTGCAAAAAAGGATTCTATACCTGCAAGAAGAAAAGCTGCAAGTATTTTATTAAATACAAAAAACTTATCTGCAGATGAACTAGTTAAAAAATTATTTAAAGAAATTGCACCAAAATACGCAAAAAGAAATGGTGGTTACACTCGTGTTTTAAAATTAGGGACAAGAGCTGGGGATAACACTGAAGAAGCAATTATTGAATTAGTTTAGGAGTTTTATATGGCAATTAAAAGAGCAATTAGATTACAATGTAGTGAATGTGAAAGAAAAAACTACTTATCAAGAAAAAACCAAAAAGCTAACCCAGATAAATTATCTTTAAATAAATATTGTAAATGATGTAGAAAAACTACAATTCATAAAGAAACTAAAGATATTAAAAAATAAATTATATCTTGCTACAAATAGAAAGATATTTTTTTAAAATAATACAAATAGTAATTATAATATAAATATAAATTTTCAATTGGTAGGTTTTAATGCTTAAGTCAATGATTGGTTCAATAGTTACAAAGACTATGAGTAAGAAACTTAATAGTAATGTAATTAAAGAGGAAGATATTCAAGAATTAATAAGAGAAATTAGAATATCATTAATTGATAGTGATGTTAACTTACAAGTTGTAAAATCATTTATTGCAAAAATAAAAGAAGATATTATTGATAAACCAGTTCCTGAAAATATTTCTGTTTCTGATTTTGTGTTAAATGTAATCAAAGAAGAATTAGTTAATATTCTTGGTAAAAGTCAAAGTTCAATTAATTTTAATAATAAATCTACTAAAATAATGTTAGTTGGTTTGCAAGGTTCAGGTAAGACTACTACTGTTGCAAAAATAGCAAATTATGCAAAAACTAAATATAATAAAAATCCATTATTAGTAGCATGCGATATTTATCGTCCTGCTGCAATAGATCAATTACAACAATTAGCTAATGATGTAAAAGTTGATTTTTATCAAAAAGGAACTCAAAATCCTGAAAAAACAGTTAAAGAAAGTTTAGATTTAGCACATTCAAAAAAGAATGATGTTATTATTGTAGATACAGCAGGTAGATTACAAACTGATGAAAAATTAATGGATGAATTAGTTGATGTTAAAAAAGTTTTGTCGCCGGATGAAATAATTTTAGTTGTTGATGCCATGGCAGGTCAAGATATAGTTAATGTTGCTACAGAATTTAATAATAAATTAAAATTAACTGGACTTGTAGTTACAAAATTAGATTCTGATGCAAAAGCAGGTGCTGTATTATCACTAATTTCACTATTGAATATTCCAGTAAAATTTACAGGGGTTGGTGAAAAAATAGGATCTATTGATTTATTCTATCCTGATAGAATGGCAGATAGAATTTTAGGTCTTGGTGATATTTTAACATTAGCAGAAAAAGCTTCAGATGTTATAGATGAAAAAAAAGCACGTGGGCAAATGCAAAGAATGTTATCTGGTAAGATGGATTTAGAAGATTTAATGTCTCAACTAGAACAAATGTCCAAAATGGGTCCACTAGGTGGGATAATGAATATGATTCCAGGAATGGGTCAAAAACTTGATGATGATAAAATTGCAAAAATGGAAGAACAGATAAAGATATGACGTGTATTAATGTCATCAATGACATTAAAAGAAAGAAGAAATCCAAAAATTTTAAAAAGAGATGCAAATCGTCGTGTTAGAATTATTAGGGGTTCTGGAAGAAAACCAGATGAATTAAATAAATTGTTAAAAAGATGAGAAGAAGGTAATAAAAAAATGATAGAAATTGGTCAAATGATTAAATCTGGTAAAAACCCTTTTAAAGGAGATTTCAATATATAATGTTTACTCCTAATATTTCACAATTCAAATTCACTTATAATAAAGAGAAATTAATAGAGCAAAGAAGAAAAAATTACAACAAATGAAAATGAATAGTTTTAATTGGTTGTGTTTTATTACAAATGTTTCCATATTGTGTTGGTGTAAATTTAAATTCATCTTTAAGTCCAATTTTTTTATCATGAACAGAAGGTAATCTAACTCTTTATAGTCTAGGTTTTACAATTGGCGCAGTTGTAGCCGCATTAGTTGGACCATTCATTGCAAAGATTTTTAAAAAAGAAATTAATATAAAATTAGTTTATTCAATTGGTGTTATTTTTTCTTCTTTTGGATTTACTATATTAGCTATTAATGCAGCATTGCCTACTAACATTCCTATAGCAGTGATGATTTTATGATCTTCAAATATCATTATTCAAATTGGTTTAATGATTTTTTCTGGACTTGGAATTAATAATTTAATATCCAAATGATGACCAGCTCAAAAAAGAGGTTTTGCATTAGGTATTGCCTTTGCAGGAGGTTCACTAGGCAATATATGAATGCAACAATTATTAGCATATTTAAAAAAACTGTCTGAAAATAGTATTATAGACAATTATTGAATATTTTTAATTTTTGGATTAATGAGCATTGTTTTTGGTTTATTAGTTGTATGATTCATGTGTCGTAAACCATTACCAGAAATCTTTTTAATTGAAAAAAATGAAACTAAACAAAATTTAAATCAATCTTTTAATGATGTTTCACCTCTAGAAACAAAGAATTATCCATTTTATTGAATATTAGCAATAGGCTATTTAATTATTCAAATGTCAACTATTCATTCAGCACTTGCAGGTGCTGTTGTTTCAAATGGTACAACATTAGGCAATAAAACTTTAACTATTAGTACTTTAGGAATTGGTGGTACATTATTTGGAATTTCATGTTTAATTGGTAACTTTTCAGGTGGTATTTTAAATGATAAATTATCACCACATAGATCAATTTTTATTGCTGGAATTATTCAAGTATTAGCTATCTTTTGTTTAATGTATAGTGTCAAGGTTTATGCATTTGTTTTCATATATTACATATTAGCTGGACTAAGTGTTTATATTTATACATCAACTCCATCATTTATTTCAGGAAGATTATATGGGGTTAGACAATCAAACAATCATATGGCTATATTAGGTATTTTCTTAGCAATAGGTTTTGCTATTTCAAATTCTATTTCTGGAACATTAACAGGTCCATTAAGAAATACAAATATTCACTATTTATTTGGCAAACAAACATATGGTGATTTGCAAACTTTATTAATATATTGTATTTCATGTATGGCAATTGGTTCTATATTAGTTTCTTTCTCAGCATGAATGATAACAAGAAAAGGTATTAAGGGATTAAAAGAATTTACTTTTAGTAGATATACTACAATTATTACATTAAAACATGCGATTTCTATTTGATTTTATGCATCTAATTCTTTAAAAAATAAAGTTGATTATAGAAGCAATAAACTCCATAAAAAACTTATTAAATCAAATACAAAAGAAGCATTAGATAATATATCAATAAATCAATTAATTAATATATATAATAAAAAAAATAATTATCACAAAACTAATCAATTATTATTGTCAAAAAATTATATTATAAAAACAGATGATTCTTATCTAATTAACCAAGATCAAATAAATGCTTTTGATTCAGAAAATAAAAATCATTGATATTTCAATGATGAATCTTTTAATGAAAGAAAAATAAGTAATGCTCAATATATACTTGAATTAAAAATAAAC
>CASEPW010000086.1 GCA_949289925.1 uncultured Mycoplasmataceae bacterium | reverse complement strand
TGACGATAAATAATTTGACCAGCTTTTGTGCTTTGACCATCACCCAATTTTGCACCTAAAAACTTTGGATTAGAATCTCTACCATTCTTTGTAGAACCTACCCCTTTTTTAGAAGCAAATAATTGAAGATCTATTTTAATAATTTTATTGCTCATAATAATCCTTTCTTTTTCTTTCAATAGAAATATATTTTTCAAATTGTTTTTGTTTAAATGATTCTAATTGCTTTTGTAATAATTTTAATTTATATAAATTATCATCTGAATCATTTATTATTTTTAATTTAAACAAACCATCAGATATTTCTAATTGAATGTCATTTTCATTGAATCAACTAATTGATGATTGTAATATTGCACTAATTGCTGAGCAATATATATCTTCACCATATTCTTTATAATTAGCATGCCCTGTAGTATAAATAGCTTTATTATAAAGAAAAATTTTTATCATATTATGCTTTTATTGATTCAATAGACAATTTTGTGTATGGTTGTCTATGACCTTGTTTTTTCATATGGTGTTTTTTTGATTTAAACTTGATAATTCTAATTTTTTTATTTTTACCATGTTTAACAACTTTAGCTTTTACAACTGCACCATCAACAAATGGTTTACCAATTTTAGAGCCTGCCATTAGGATTTCTTTAAATTCAATTAAATCGCCTTCTGCTGAATCTAATTTTTCAACAAAAATAAAGTCTCCTTCTTTTACTTTATATTGTTTTCCACCGGTTTGAAAAATTGCGAACATCTTAACCTCCTTTAAACTTAGACTCGCCTAATAAGGTGACAAATGTCTTAAAAACCTTAATATAGAGCGGTTGAAGCAGTAGAAACACTGCTTTATAATTATAACATTAAATTATTTATAATTTATTATTTTTTAAATTTCGTGTGTTTTCTTATATCAAATTCATCATCCAAATGCACCAGCACCTGCAAGTGAAATTAAACCTAATGAAATTGATAAACCTAATATTAAAGGTAAATTTGTATCATTCTTTTCAATCTTTATATATGTTGAAAATTTAAATTGCTGATTTGTTTTTAATGAACCATTAATATCATAGAAAGTTGCATTACTAACAATAATTTCAATAAAACCTGTTGTATCATCAACAATTCCAAATGAAACATCATTTTCATTAGGAATTACTAGGAAATTAATAAATTCTAGATCATCATAAGTTATTTTTGAAGGTAGATTATTACTTAATATTTTTATTGAAGAAGGTTCACTCTTTTTAAATCCTTCTATAAAGAAAGTGAATTGTTTATTATAAACAATTAAATTATTTGATTCACCACTATAAAATTTATCTGCAGTCACAGTCATTTTAATTGTCCCATCAACATCATTAGCTATTGGTGAAGAAACCACAAAATTAGTTGGTGCAATTCCTAATTGTACATTTTCTTGAGGGAATAAGGAAGTATCTATAAAAGTATTAAATATATAGTCTGCTGAATTTTTATTAATAATTTCAGATGGAGTTTGATTATATAATTCACTTGAAATATTATTTTTTAATTTTAAACTAGATTCCTCAGTAACTCTTTCAAAACCATCTATTGTAGCTTGTGATGTTATAGGACTTTCAACAACATTACCATCAATACCATAATACTGGTTAAATGCTGCACTAACTGACATAGTTCCATTTATATTTGAATAAGAAATTTCTATGTTACTAACTTTTGTATTTTCAGGAAAAAGAGATGGATTAAAATATGTTCAGAAATTATCTTCATTGATTATTAAATCAGATGCAGGATAATTTTTATTAAAATCTAGTGCAACTAATTTAGAAGATTCAACTTTTCTAAAACCATCAAGAGCAACAGTTACAGGTTGATTAACAACAATATTTCCACCACTATCATATAGTCTTGATGCAACTACATTTAATGAAACTATACCTTCATTATTGATTGGCAATAATGAAAATAATGAAAATGTTGCATCTCTTGGTACAGAGTCAAAATATGTTATTTCTTTAAATTTTGTTAATTGTTTGTTTGGAGAAAGAGATAAGAAGTAATCTGTAAATTCTTGTGCAGTATAAACTGAAAAATCAAAAGAATTATTTTTTGTTATACTTGATTTTTTAATTTTTTTAAACCCTTGAATTGTTATATTTTTTTCTAAATTTTGTTGAATATTTCCATAATCATCATAGTAGTGAGAAAGTGTTACTGTAACAGTTATTGAACCTCCTGCATTATCTAAACTTAATGGTGATAAAGAAATATTATATTCAGGTGCACCTACTATATCAATATAATTATTAATAAATTCTTGTTGGTTTGTATTATATAATTCACTAGCATCGTGTGTTGTAACATTTTCATTGACATTGTTAATAGGCAAAATTTGAGTAATTAATGATTGTGTTTTAAAACCTTTTAGTTCAATTAAAAAATCTTCTGAACCATTAACTTCTTCACCTAAACTATTGTAATAAAATTTTATAGTTGCATTTACCTTTAATATTCCTAAATTATCAAATGCCACTAGATCCGCTTTAATTATTTGTTTTCTTGGTGGGAATGAAGAAAAATCTACATAATTTTCTCAAGTATTACTTTCTTTAACTTGAGATGGCAATACTTGTGATGGATCTACATTATTTTGTATTGGAACACTTTTTTGAGTTTTTTTGAAACCAGAAAAAATTAAAGTCTTTCTCAATTGGCTATAATTATTTGAAGTTTGGAATACCGGATTACCATTATCATCATAATATTCATAAACAATAATATCAACGTTTAATATACCTTGTGAATTAAAAGGTGTTAAATTTGCAAATGTTCATGTAACTCCTGGTTGAGAATTACCTAAAGGATTTATAATTTCAACTAAATTACTGATTTCATCTATTGTATCTATATCTGTAGCTAATAAATTTGATACATCATATTGTTTCTTAACAATCTCTGTTGGATCTTGTCTTTTACAACCAACAATAGAAATAGGGAATTGATTTGGATTATTCACTAATTCACCATTTGAATCATATCATTTAGATGCTTCAACGATTAAATCAAATGTACCATTTTTATTAACACGATTTAGAATTGTAAAATTGAAATCAGCATCTATTGGGAAAGTTGATAGGTCAATATAATTTTCAATTTGAGTATCAGTCATATTTGAAGGTAAAATATCTGTAGGTTCTCTAGTCTGTAAAACCTGAGAAACGTTAACTTTTTTAAAATTATCGAATGAAAAATCAACAACTAATGGTTCATAATTTCTATCGTCTGTTTTTCTTAATATACCTTTATCATCATAATAATTATTAACTGTTACAGTAAATGAAAGTGTTCCAGAAAAATTATCATGTTGGAAATTACCAACTATTCAATTTGTTTCATATCCACTAACAGTAGATGGATTTTCAATGCTAAATAATGGTTCTACTTCACTTTTTGAGTTTATTTCTTGTGCCAATTTTCCTGAGTTATCAATATTATTCTTTAATAATTTTGTCATTTGTTGTGTTGCAAAACCAGTAAGAGTTAAACTAAATTTTTTTGTTTTTTCTTCATCATTAGTATTAGGTCTTAAATCACCAGTTTCATCATATCATTGATTAGTAATAAAAGAAAAATCTGCTGAACCTGTAATATTTGATTTATTTAAAAATTCATATTGTGAAAATCTAGCACCTTTAGGAAAAGAGATAAAATCAACATAATCAGTGATGTTATTTCTATTTAAATCCTCAACATAAGTGTTTGATAAATCTAACCCTTGTTTTTGTTCTATGGTAGATTCACTAATAATTTTAAAACCTGAAATAGTGTAGTCTTGTAAATAATCATTTTGTAGTACACCTGTAGGATCATAATAATCAGAAATATACAATTCAAAAGTTATTGTACCTTGTAAATTATTAGGTCTTAAATTTCTAACTTCTACACTAGCCAATGGAGGAAGATTATTTATTGTAATAAAATTTTTTAATAGATCTTCAGGTTTTAAAAATTCAGCTAATATATCATTATCAGGAATATTTTGAGTTTTAACATTAATTTCAGTTGCAGTTTGAGTTAATAATCCTATTACTTCAAATCTAGGAACAACATAATCATTTTGTAAAGAAAATTTTTCGTCATCCGCAAAACCTGAAGAAGCAACTAAATTTTCAATAACTAAAGTACCATCTATATCAAGAGCAGTAAAATCTCCTCCTGAAAATGTTACCCCATTAGGGAATGATGAAATATCAAAAAAAGTTGATAAGTTTTCAATTGTAATGTCAGATGGTTTATAATTTTTAAAATTTGGTTTTTCTTTTAATTTTGAACATTCTTTAACAGTTTTATAACCTGTGATTGTAAAGTCAAAAGAATTATTGTTACCATTAACAATTAAACTTCCATTATAAATTTGAGAAAAACTAACTGAAAATGAAATTTCACCAAGTTTATTATTACAAGAACTACTATCATAATCAATTGAAATTGTAGAATTTTTTGGTAAATTTTCTATTATAAGATAATTTCTTATTTGATCGATTGTTACATATGATGGATACATACTTTTATCAATAACATCTTTAAGTCTTACAATAGTTGAAACACCTTGATTTAAACCTGAAATAGTAATTCTAAAAGTTTTTTCAGAATAAACCAAATTGTAATTATCATCAAAATAGGAAGAAACAATTACATTAACATCAAATTCTGTAGGATTATTAATTGTTGTTTCCTCAATAGTTTCTATACGATAATTTGCACCCAAAGGTAAATCATTAACAACTATAGATTTATATAACAAACTATTGTTATTAATCAAATCTCCCTTTGTATAAATTGGAAAATCAAAATTAGGATTTAAAATAACTGTTGTTGGAGAAATAACTTTTTTAAAACCTAATATAGTTGCAACTATTGTTTTAGGTTGATCAATTTTTATTGCATTCTCAACATAACTAGAAACCTCAATTGTGACAGTTATAGTACCTTCATGATTATTAGCTTGTTGATCAACAATAGAATAATCAGGAACATGCTCAGTTAAAGGAATATATGCACCAGAAATTGGATTTATAATAACATCATAAAAATATAAAGTAAAATAAGTTTTTAATTCATCAAGATTATTGTTTTCTGTTAAGTTTTCTAAATAAATTTGTGGAATGATTGAACTATCTCCATCCTTATTCACAGCAACATTAGTGTTAACCAAAGATTTATCTGTTGTTTCATTAGGTACACTTGTTTTTTGTTTTTGATTTACATCCTGCTCTTGATTTATGGTTGAACAAGTAATTTTGTTGGTTGAAATGTTTTTTAAATTACCAATAGGCAAAAAACTAACACCTAAAAACAAAGCTGTAATAGTAGAAAATAAAACTATGTTTTTTTTAGTTTTTTTCATAATATTA
>CASEPW010000085.1 GCA_949289925.1 uncultured Mycoplasmataceae bacterium | reverse complement strand
TGTTTTTGAAAAAAGTCTACCACTAATTTGTCTTCCTTTTTTATTTGAAATTCAGTTAAGTATATTTACAAAATTCTCTTCTCCAAAAATTCCATCCATCAATACTTTTAAATAAGCTTGTTCATTATCATCGATTGAAACAAAAATCACTCCATCATCTGCCAGTAATTCTCTAGCTAATATTAATCTCTTCTTCATAAATGACAATCATTTTGAATGTTTAAATTGATCATCTTTTTCAACAAATGAATCATTATAAACAAAATCTTTATTCCCGGTATTATATGGTGGATCAATATAAATAACATCAACTTTAATTCCTGAAATTTGTAAGGCTTTTAAAGCATAATAGTTATCCCCTTCAATTAAAAGGTGATTATTTTTATCTTTTGGGTTAATATGTAATTCTTTAATTTCTTCTAAGCCAAAGTAGTTTTCATCCAAAAATTCATCTCTCTCCTCAAAATTTAAAACAAGTCCCAATTTATCATTAAGAATTTTATTTTTCAAATAATTTATTTCTTCTATAGATATATCTAATTTTTTTAATTCGCTTGCACTTAAACTAGAAAGTTTTCTATAAAAATTTTCTTTTGAAATGTTCTTATAATGTTTATTATCTGAAATTTTTATTATTAACAATTATTGATTGTTATATTTATGGTAAAAAATAAATTTTTGTCATAAAATATTATAGTTATAAACAAATACATAAAATACCATTTTAGTATAGAAATATTAGGAGAAAAAATGAAAACTTTAGATAATAAACATTATTTAAACAATAATGATATTGATTGTTCTAATCGAGAAAATAATTATTAACAGTTCATTAAACAAGAATTTATTAATAAATTTGTAAATGAAACATTTTATAATGAATTTACATGTAATATAAAAGAGATACAAGGAATACATGGTTATAGAAGATCAAATCAACTATATATCATTGGGAAGATAAAATTTAACTTTCCAATGATAAATTTATGATGTCACCATTAAATTATGAAAAATCTATGTTAAAATAAAAGTATCATTTTTCTGAATGATTATATGTATGAAAACAAAAATTATTAAGAAAATATCCCTATTTTCATTATTGGCAGGTTCACTCTTAACTCCGCTTACTCTTGTTTCGTGTTCTAACACTAAAAGTAGCAATCAAAATACAAATGAAACTTATTCAATTAATTTTAGCAATACATCAAATTACTCATTAGGAGATTCAAATAAAACAGTTCAAGACATCAATGAACAATGAATTAAGAATGAAGTTATTGCTAATAAATATTTTATTTTTTCTGGATTTCCTAGTAATTTTGATTGAAATAGTCATTTAAAAATTCAAATTCTAAACAGAGATAATGAAAGCGGATCAATAAATTTTAAAGTTTCTTTATCAAATTCTGATGGTAAGGGATCAACAATAGAAAAGAATTTAACATTTAAAGGATTTAAAGTAATAAATAATTATCAAATTAGTTTTGTACAAACTAATTCATTCCCTTTTGGGGGTGGTAATAAATTAGTTTCAGAAATTGATGAAAATTGGATTAAAAATCAAGTTCTTAATAAGAAAGAAGAAATATTCCTAATTAGTGGTCAATTACCTAACAGCTTTAATTGAACTAATAATCTTTCGATAAATTCAATAAACAAGAATACATCAGATGGTTCGATTTCTTTTAATGTTACATTATCAAATTCAAACAGTGATAATCAATCAATATCAAAGACATTAATTTTTACAGGTTTTAAACTAGAAAACCAATCATCAGGTGGTATATTATTACCAACAGATCCTAATCAAATTCCTAATGATTCAAATAACAAACCAGAAATATCTGATGAAGAGAAAAAATGAGGTAATGTATTATTACCAAAAATTGATGATAGTGCAATAACAATGGATCATTTAATAACAATGTTAGATCAACATTTTGCAAATACTAATTATGTAGAAGTAACTTTTGGTGAGAGAAAAATTGATGCTACATTAATGGCTAATGCATTTGCTAAATGGTTAACTACAAGATGAAAATATTTCCCTTATGTTGTTTTTTCAAATCCAGTTTTTAAAATTTCTATAAAAGATGAAAGTGGTACTGAAGTTTTATGGCGAAAAACATATGGAGAAAATTGAAATACACCTTCAGTGATAGAAAAAAAATATTATGTCAAAGAACTAACAACATATAAAGGTGCAATTTTTGATTATTATGCTGATAAATGATTGATTCAAGGATTTTATAAAAATTCCTTTATTGAATTTGTCAACGATTTTTTAAATTTAATAAGTTACGATATGAATGACATTGATAAAGTTATAACTGCTTACTTTTATGTATCTAATTATTTAAACTATAAAGATTCATCATCAATGGAAGCCACAATTGTAAATCATGAGGGTGTGTGTGCTGATTATTCAAGTTTAATGTCTTTACTATGTAATATTGCAGGAGTTCCTTCATTACCAATGATTACCTCACTTAATTTGATTAATTACACTTCTTATCACCAAATTGTTTGAGTATATATTGATGATTTAATTGATGGAACCACAAAGAAATGATATGCTCTAGATCCAACTTTTGCTTATCCACGTGGTGGTAGCTATAATGCTCAAATTGCTTTTTGACCAAATAATTTAAATATTGCAAATGTGTTATTTAATTTTGCAGAAAATTCATATGAAATATATCCTTCTGATGATCATTACAATTCTAATTTATTCTTTAATGCACCATGAAAGACATTATATGACAACAAAACTGTTGAAACTCGTGCTATTCCTAATAATTTTGTGAGCCCAAGATATACCAATAAAAGTAAACCAGTATATTATGATGGTTATTGATATTATTATTGTTGAGATGAAAAAGCAAGCGGTAATAAATTAGTTAGATCAAAATTTGTAACCACAAATGGTTATGAAATTGTTATTGATTTTTCTAATCCTTCAAACCCAGATCCTAATAATTTAGGATTTGATGGAATAAGTCAAGAAATATGCAATTTATTTGGAAATATAAGAACATCTTCATTCGATTATTTATCTTTTGGTTATAACGAAAAAATTGTATTATGTGCAAATGTTAAAGAACCTACTGAATATGATAATAAAATAAAATTTTTAATATTGGACTTAAAAACTAAAGAATATAAGTTGGTTAATAAAACTCTAGAATTTAGAAGTGCTTCATTGAAAAAAATGTTTAATTATTATATAAAAGATGGAAATATTTATTATACATCTAATCCAAAAGTTACTTCTTGAAGAGAAAAAACATATGAAAAATTAGAATTAACAAATGAAGAATATACTTTTTTAAATTCGACAAGTGATATTAAAACAAAATTATGAAGAAAAATATTACTATATAGAACTGTAGCTAGTACATATTTAACTGGTAGTGATGATCCAACTAATAAAGTATCACCAGAATTAAAAAGAAATTTCCTAGAATATTTATATAGTTTGGAACAACAATTAAATAATAATCAAATCACTAATTTTGATGCAACTATTAGTGAGTTAGAAACAAAATATAGTGATTTTATTCCTAAACCTACAAGTGAAGGAATTATTAAAATGAATGAGTTAAGTGATGTATATCAATATGAAAAAGGTTATATTGATAGCATTAATTATTTACCATTAAATAAATTATTGTTGATTGATAATTTTTCTGATTTTGTAACTAACAATAACAATATAGCTTTTGATATTTATTATTCTAAAACCAAAACCGGAAATTTCAATAGAATTAAAAAAGAGCTTTATTTAGAAGCAACAGGAATTAGTGTTACATCTTCAGATGTTGTAGGAGATTATAATGGTTACTACTATTTTGAATATTATCCATATGGTTTGTATGATTTAAGAAAAAGAACAAAAACTTTTGAAGTTCAAATTGTTGAAAGAAAAACTTTACCAGATTATGAAGGTTTAGTTTCTCAATCAGATAGAAACACAAACTATTTATCAAATAATGATAATTGATATAACAACCAAATTGCTCTTAAATTTGCTTTACATGGAATGTCTTATGTGGAAAATCCAGTGAGTTTACAATTAAAATATTTAAACCCAGAAACTCAAAAGATTGTGACTTTAGATAGTTTGAGTGTCAATAATGAAAATTCAAGTTTTGTGAAAAAATGAGCTATTGATAAACCAAATCTAAACAACCACGGAATTTATTGAGTTGAATATACAACTACTGCTAATAATAATTCATATAAATTCTTTTCTAACTTTTATTTTCATTTTACAAAAAATGATGTTGATAATTTTAATATTAGTAG
>CASEPW010000084.1 GCA_949289925.1 uncultured Mycoplasmataceae bacterium | reverse complement strand
ATAATATAAATCCATTTTACACAAGTGGGTGAAATTCATATGCTACACTGAAAATTGATAATAACATAATAAAAGATACAAGTTCAAGAGATAATACTAGAACAGTTTTCACATTTGCATGAAAAAATGGAAAAACCAATTATTTTGTTGATAAAAGAAATATTCTTTGATAATAGTCTATATAATTTAATGCATGGATTAATAGTTTTTATACTTTTTAATGTTAATCCTTAAAATGAGTTTTCCAAAATTATCTACTTTACCTTTTTGGGATTAATATAATCAACTGGTTCTCTAATTATTTTTATAACATTATTATAACTAATTATTTCTTCTTTTTTTTCTTCTTCTTTTCAATCACAATATGTTATTTCATCATTATTTTCATTATAATTAAACTTAATAGCTTTTTTAAATACATATTTACATGTATTACCATTTGATAGTAACTTTATTAGTGCATTCATTTTATTTTTAGTTTTTGGATCAATATCGGTTGAACTAGTACCACCTTTTCCTTCTAAAATTAAAACATTTTTATTTTTTTCATTAATCATAATGAAATCAGGAAAGAAAGTCCTAATTTTATTTTCTTCATCAATATATTCAACAAAGTAATCATTATTTCTATTAGTTCCATTTCTAAAAATATGGATATCATTTGCATTTTGTGTTTCTCATTGTTTGTAAAATTCACTCTCATTTTTTGAGTCTAATTTAGGCCTTAATAATTTAACATCAAAAGTATTTATTCCATCTCATTCATTAATATCATATTTTAATTTAGAAACTTTATATTCTGTTGGTAAATGATATTCTTCATAATAATCAGTAGTATTTTTATTAATTTCTTGATTTCTTAAATATTCAATATAATCTTTTAATCTCATATTGTTATTATTAACAACTCACAATTGTTTATTTCAATTTTCAATACATGCTTTATAAAATTGTTTAATTGTTATATCTAATTTAGATATATTTCTTTGAAAACATTCTAATACTTCTTGAATAAAGTTTGATGATTTAGTAACAGTTCTGAATTTTATATATAAATCAAAAAGGGTAATTTTAGCTTCACCAAATAAATTTAAGCGTGATTGAGATATATTCTTTTTAATTTCATCATTTATTTTAGACTCATCATTATCAATGATTGTTTTTGAATCAATTTTTTGATCAACAACTAAATGATTTCTATCTTCAATATTCATAAATTTTTCTTTAAAATCTTTTGTTGAAATTATTTTGTTAACAATATCATTAATCATTTTTTCTTGATTATAATTGTCATTAACTTTTATTAATAATTTGTTAAGAGTAAATTTAGAATTTTTTGAAGTTTTAGATCTTTTAACAACAACATATTCATCTTCATCTGAAACAATATTTTCCTGTTTAATATAGTTTTTATAATTTTCATCTTTGGTATAAACAAAGGCGTTGTCAATTAATTCATTGTTATAATATTTAAAAAATGGATTTCTTAAAATTCTTCCTAGTGTTTGGATATTAAATGAATCTTTCTTACTTTCTCTAATTCTAACTAATATATTTGCTCTTGGAATATCTCATCCAGTAGCTATAGCTTGTTTAAAAATCAAAATATCAATTGGTGAATTGTTATCAATTAATTCATTTTTATCTTTTATAGTTTTTTCTTTATCCAATCAAATAGCAAAATTATATCCTTCTTTATATCCAATTGTTTCTAAAAAGGTTTTTATTTTTTTTATTAATTCTCTATCAGTTTTATATTCATCAATATTTACACCATCTGGAATTTGGATTAATATTAATGGATTAATATTGATTTTATATTTTCTATATGCTTCTTTAATTTGTTCTTGTTTTTTTATAGCTGAAATAATTAATTGCTCATTTTCATCATATTTATCTAAATTTTTAATTGATTCATTTAGTGAAGAGATAATTACATTTTGTTTAATAGCAGCTTCATCTCTAACATCATTATAAGTAATTTTGTAATCAGGTTTTTCATTATTTTGTTCTAGTGTTGCTGACACTTTAATAATTTTATATGGATTAATATTTTGTAATATTTCATTCTTAGTGATAATTGTTTCTCTTTTTGTTGAAATTTCTCTATGTGCTTCATCAATTATTAAAACAATATTGATATTTCTATTTTTTGTATTATTAATAACTTTATAAATATCATTTCTTTCGCTATCAATTTCAGTTATTCTTGTTCCAGATTTAAACATTTGTCATCCAATAAAATAAACTTTGTTTGGTTCAAAATAATCAATATTTTGCAAATATGATTTATTACTACTTCCTTTTTTATTAGATGTACCAATATATTGTGTAGAATAACCTTTTATTCAATCTTTTTTTAAATATGAAGTAATTTTTTCATATCCTTGAAAATCTAACGAACCGATTGAAGGGGCAATAAATAGAAACGAAGTATCCTTATTATTTAAAATATCATTTTCTAAATATTGATCAATAATTTTAGCAATAATAAAAGTCTTACCACTTCCAGTTGGGGATTGTAATTTGAATTCCTTATTATTCTGTAAATGTTCTATTGCTGTATCTATAGCATTTTTTTGGTATGATAATTGTTTTTGATTAGTCATTGTTATCCTCCTTAAAAAAAGATTTTAATCACTTTGTACCTTAATAAATAAATCAATGTTTTGAATATTTTGTTGAGTATAAAAATCTAAATTATTTTTTTTACCAGCATTTGGATCATTTATTACTTTTTCCAAATTAGGGACAAATTCATAGAAATTGTTATCTTCAATTGGTTCATCTTCATCTCTATCAACAAAACAGAAAATATTTTTTTCTTTATTTAAATCACTTATTATTTGTTTCATTTTCTTGACATTTTCTTTACCTTCACAGTCATAAATTGAAAAATAATATGAGTCAAATTCATTATTTTGAATAATATAACTAGCAAACTCATAATCTTTTAATCCTTCAACTAAAATAATATTTTCATCAAAAAAAGATGAAACAATAATTTTTTGTTCTCTTCTAGAAATAGATTTAACTTTATTGCTAAAATTATAGTTGTTCAATTTACTTATAAAATCAACAATTTCTATTATATTTGCATCGTTATTGTTTGGATAATTGTGATTAAATAGAAAAAAATTTTCATTCCCTTCTTTTCTAAATCTTAAAATTATTTCATTAACAAGAAAATCTGAATGTGATGAAAAAATAACAAATACATTCAAATTAAAAAGTTTGAATAAAATATTTGATATTTTTTTAATCAAAGATTTATGACAATATTTTTCTGGTTCATCAATTATTAAAATTGTTTTTACTGTTTTATTGTAATCATTATTTTGAAAGCACTTTTCAATTATTATTGAACAAAATTTTAATAACGAATACATTCCTTGACCGCTAATTTTTAATAGAATTTTTTCATTTGTTATAAATTCAATATTTATAATGTTATTTTTTAAATTATCATCAATTTTGAATGCACTCAAAATTTCATTTTTAAAATATTCATCCTTATTTTTTAACCCATAATTTACTAAATCATTTAAAAAAATATTAGTATCCTTTATATTATGAATTAATTCCTTATCTTTTATTATCATTTTTTTAGAAAAAAAACCATTAATGAATCTTCTAATTTCACCTATGAATTGAATATCTGATGTTTTTTCTTTTATTTCATTTGCAAAAGTTGTTTCAGCTTTTAAAAAGAGAATGTTCACATCTTTTTTATCTAATAACTTTTTATTAATTTCTTCTAGTAGTTTTGTTTTGAACGAAGCATTTTTTCCGACTAATGAAAAAATACCGTTTTCATTATTGTTTATAATTTCAATTATTCTATTACATGCTTCTAATTTATTCATTATTTAAAATCCTTTATTGATAAATCTTTATTAAATTCATTTTTATAAATTTCTTTCATTTCATTAATTTCTTCATATTCCCCATTTATTTTATGAATTGGTTTAACTCTTAAATATTTCATTGAATTATAATTCAATGATTTTTTATCTTTTGAATATTCTCAAGATATTTTTTCTTTTTTAGATCCTTCACCATCGATTACACGATATATTCTTTCTCTACAAATTTCTTGAGCAATATTATTTTCATTGTTTGTACATAATATAAATCTTCTATCACCACCATCTTCTTCATTAAGTTCCATAACTGCTTGGGCAGTTGTTCCTGAACCTGCGAAGAAGTCAAGAATTGAAATATTCTTATTACTATTCATTAAAAGTAATTTAATTAGTAAAGAAGGT
>CASEPW010000083.1 GCA_949289925.1 uncultured Mycoplasmataceae bacterium | reverse complement strand
TGAAGTAAAGATTGATTTTACGCACGAGATGACAGGTATAGTTGGTCCTAATGGTGCTGGTAAATCTAATATTGTTGATGCTTTTAAATGAGTGTTAGGTGAACAATCTGTCAAAGACATGAGAGGGGATTCTAAATTTGATTTAATTTTCAAGGGTTCTTCTGTGAAGCCTGAAGCTAAATTTTCACAAGTTAGTATGACTTTTGATAATACATCAAGAGTTCTACATTATGATAAAGATGAAATTACTATTACTAGAAAATTATATAGAGATACTGGTGCAAATGATTATTTTATAAACAATGAACTTGCTAGATTAAAAGATATTCAAATGATTTTTACTGATACAGGTTTATCAAAAGGTTCATTAGGTATTATCTCACAAGGTACTGTTAATTCATTTTCTGAAGCAAAACCTGAAAATAGAAGAAAAATGTTTGAAGATGCAGCAGGAATTGGAATGTATTCAATACAAAAACAAGAAGCATTAAGACATCTTGAAAAAACAGAACAAGCATTAGAAGCAATTATGGCTCTTGAAAGAGAATTAGAAAAAGATTTAAAGAAATTATTAAAACAAGCTGAAACAGCAAAAATTTATCAAGTTAAACATGAAAAATTAAAAGAAATTGAAATAACAATTCTTGTAAGAGATATTTCACATTATTCAAGATATTTAGAACAACTTGAAGTAGAAATTAAAAATATCTTAAATGAAAAACAAAAAAATGATCCTCAAGAAAATGAATTTAAATCTAAATTAGAATTTATAAGACAAAAATTAAAAGAAGCAGATGATGATAATACAAAATTCAATCAACAAATGTTTGAAATAAATGAAAAAATTTCTAACTTAGAGAAAAAACATTTATTGATGACTTCAAAATTAGAATATGATATTACATCAGATAATGAACAAACTAAAATTAATGCTTATGAACAATTAATTAATTCTTGTTTAGTTGATATGAAATCATTAAAAGAAAGAATTTCTGAATTACAAACTCAAATTGAAACTTATCAAGATATTTCATCAAATTTAAATGTTAAAAAGAATGAATTTTATGAAAAAATTAACTCAAAAAATATTCAATTAACAGAAAATTGAACAAGATTAAGAATTATTAATGAACAAATTGAACGTAAAACTAATCTATCTTCAGGTATTAAAGCTATTTTGGAAAATAGATCTGCTGTAAATGGGATTTATGATGTTGTCGCAAAATACATTAATGTTGAACAAAAATATGAGTTAGCGATTTCAAAAGCATTAGGAAAATCTATTGATAATATTATTGTTGATAATAGTGAAAATGCCAAAAATGCTATAAAGTTTTTAAAAAATAATAATGCAGGAAAAGCTACATTTTTACCATTAAAAGATATTAAATCAAAAACTGTTAGAAATGAACATTTAGATATATTAGAAGAACTTGAAGGATTTATAGGTGTTGCTAGCAAATTAGTTGATGTTGAAGAAAAAATGATGCCTGTAATTGAAGCATTAATTGGTCAGGTAATTGTTGCAGATAACATTGATTCAGCTGTTAGAATATCTAAATATACTAATCAAATATATAAAGTAATTACTTTAGATGGAGATATAGTTTATCCAGGTGGTGCTTTAACAGGTGGTAGTGAATCTAATTTTGTTTCACAATTTAATCTTGATAAACATAGAGATGAATTACAAGTTATTGTTGATGAATTAGAAATTGAATTAACAAATTTAAAAGTTGAACATGAAAAAGTTATTACTGAATTAAATGAAGCTGAAACTAAATTAAATGAAAAGAAATTTACTCTTAACAATTTAACAAATAATTTAGATTCTGTAACAAAGAATTATGAAAAATATAAAAATGAATATGAAGTTTTAACTAAAAAATCATTTGATAGTGCAAAAGTTTTAACTGAATCAGATATTCAAAATGAAATAAATAATTTACAAGCACAAAAAGATAAGATTTCAGAAAATTTAAATGTTTCTATTGCTAACAAAATTAAATATACTTCACAATCAACTGAATTAGAAGGACAATTAGAAGATGTTAGATTGAAAATTGATAGATTAAAAGATGAATTAAATAAAGCTGAACAAGATTCGTTAAAATGTAAAAATATTTTAGATACAGCAAGAGTTAGAATTAATGAAACTTATCAAATGACTCTTGAATTTGCTATTGAAAATTATAATAAAGAATTACCAATGTCTGAAGCACAAGCTAGAGAAGTAATAAACCAATTAAAAGCTGATATTGATGCATTAGGTGTTATTAATCATGCGGCAATTGAAGAGCTTGAAGAAAAACAAGCAAAATTCGATATTATTGCTGATAATAGAAAAGAAACAGAAGAATCTCTTGAAAATATAAGATTATCAATTTCTGAATTAGATAAAGCTGCTAAAGCAAAATTCGCAAAATTAATCGATGATGTTAATGCAATCCTTCCTGATATATTTAAATTCTTATTTGGTGGTGGTTCATGTGCTGTTACTTTCTCAGATCCTAGTAATATTCTTGAATCAGGTATAGAAGTTATGGCTCATCCTCCAGGGAAAAGAGTAAGTAATTTAAAGTTATTATCAGGTGGTGAAAAAACATTAGTTGCTATTTCTGTTCTATTTGCAATTTTAAAAATTTCTTCTTTCCCAATTGTTATTTTAGATGAAGCTGAAGCTGCTTTGGATATTGCTAATGTTGAAAGATTTGCACAAATAATTCGTCAATACTCAAAAAATACTCAATTCCTTGTAATTACACATAGACCTGGAACGATGAAAGAATGTAAAGCACTTTTAGGAGCTACTATGCAAACACCAGGTGTTACATCGCTAATTTCAGTTTCATTAGAATCTGCAATAGAACTTTCAGAAAAGGAATAATATGTCTTTTTTTAAAAAAATAAAAGATAAGTTTGTTGAAAAAAAGAAACAAGCAGATATTGAGAAACAAATTGATGAAAATCGTATTTATAAAAAAGAAGATAATCAAAAAAAATTTGATGATTCATTAAAAAAATCTTCTGGTGGTTTAAATAATTTAGTTAAGACTATTGTATCATCTCATACTAAAATTGATGAAACACTATTTGAAGATTTACAAGAACAATTAATTTTGTATGATGTAGGTTATTTAGCTAGTGAAAAAATAGTTAATGCAATTAAAGATGAAGTTAAATTACAAAATATTACAGATGTTAAATTAATTGCAACTATAATCATTGATAAATTACTTATCTATTATATTCAAGATACTGATATTTCAATTGATATCAACTTAAAAGATGATCGTACAAATGTTGTATTAGTTGTTGGTGTTAATGGTGTTGGAAAGACTACATCAATTGCTAAAATTGCTTATAAATTTAAATCATTAAATAAAAAAGTTTTATTAGTAGCTGGTGATACATTTAGAGCAGGAGCTGTTGAACAATTAAAAAAATGATCAGAAGAATTAGGTGTTGATATTGTTGTACCAAAAAAAGAAGGTCAAGATCCAGCATCTGTAATATATGAAGGAATTGAAAAAGGTTATAATGAAAAATATGATTTAATTATTTGTGATACTTCAGGAAGATTACAAAATAAAATAAATTTAATGAATGAATTAAATAAAATCAATGGTGTTATTAATAAATTTGATACAACAGCACCACATGAAACATTATTAATTTTGGATGCTACAACAGGTCAAAGTGGTTTAAATCAAGCTAAAGCATTTAAAGAAGTTACAAATATTACAGGAATAGTTTTAACTAAAATGGATTCATCATCAAAAGGTGGAATTGTTCTTGCAATAAAAGATTTATTTAATATTCCTGTTAAATTTATTGGATTAGGTGAGAAAATGGTAGATTTAAAACCTTTTGATGTTGAAACATTTGTTAATTCTATTGCAATGGAGTTTATAAAAAATCATGAATAGTGATATAAAAAAAATTACTTTATTAATTGATACATATGGGAGATTATTAACTGAAATAAAATATAGTTATTTGGTTAAACATTATTTTGATGATATGAGTTTAAATGAAATTGCAAATATATATAACGTCTCAAGAGCAGCTATTCATTCTTCAATAACATCTGCTATTAATGAATTAAATGAGTATGAGGAAAAATTATTTTTTTTAAAAAAACAAAAAAAGAGAATAAAATTATACAATCAAATAACAGATAATAATTTAAAGGATAAATTATTAGATTTAGAATTTAATAAAGGAGAGGATGAAAATGCTTAAATTAGTTTTGTTAGATGTTAATCCATACTTAATAGATGGTAGAATTGTAAACGAGTTAACATGAAAAGATTTAGAACAACAAAATGTTTTAAGTGATTTCATTGATTTATTCCCTGAATTAGATAACTTATTTAAGAAAAACAAATCTTTATTTAATTATCAAGAAAATTATTTAAGCATTATGGATGCAAAAAGTTATGATAGTTTGGTTCAAAAATGAAATGTTGCATATTCTCAAAATGTTAATAATTATATAAATAAAAAAGAAGTTGACCAAACAGTTTTAAAATTAGTTAATGATGCAGATGAAAATGAAGTGAAAATAGTTTTTGTAACAAACAATTCTAACTTTTGTAATTTGAGTCAATTATTTAATAAATATTACAAAGAAAAAAGAATTGATGTGTTAAAATTGTCAGATTTTTGTTTATTAAATACTGAATTCGTTATTGATTATGCTTCAAATTTAGGAGCAAGTTATGAAGAAATTGCTGTTGTTACACAACAATCAGAAACAATTCAAGATTTAGTTAATAATAATATTTTTACTATTACTATTGATGGAAAGAATAAAATGATTAATTATAATTTTGTTTCTCTTGAAAATAATGATCAATTGAATATCGATCAAATTTTGTATTTTTATCATGAATATGAAAAAAATAGTAAAACAGGTATATAGTGTATAATTTAAATTAAAGAGGTATAAATATGAGTACATTAAATTCAAAAGCAAAATTAATTAAAGATATTCCATGAAACACAACTATTGTTGTTGAAAAAATAATGTTTGATCCAAATCTTTTTGAAATTCATAAAGAAAGAATAAATAGAATTTTTGAAAAAGCAACTCAAGAACAAAAAGAAATGCAATTACAAAACATTATGATAAGAGATACAATTTTCAATCAAGCAATGGCAATTGTAGCTCCATGTTTTGAATTTGAATTAGACCAAAATGAAGTTAATAGATTAATTGAACCATTAAAGTCTAGTGTAAAAAAATTACAAGGCATGAGTGATGAAATGTATGAAGCTAAAATAAAAGATATTGCAACTAAATTAGTCCAAAAACAATTAATGTTTGAAAAAATAGCAGAAATTGAAAATATTACAGTTACACCAGAAGAAACTAAAAAAGTTCTTGATGATTATTATGCTGCTACAAATATGCCAGTTGGTGATGTAATGAGAGATCCTGCTAAATTAGAAAATGCTAGCAAAACTTTATTAGAAGAAAAAATTACTGTTCATATTATTGAAAAATTCCCACGTGACATGAGCAAACTTTATGAAAATATGGAAAAGGATTTAAAAGCTCAACAAGAAGCTAAAAACAATGCAGAAAAAAACAACAAACAATAAATTAACCAAAAAACAATACATTTCAAAATATATTTTTTTAAAAATATTGTTTGGTGAATTTCAAATTGGTGATTTAGTATATTCTGAATCATCAATGAGCAAATTATTTAATACAACTAATGCAACTGTAAGAGTTGCATACAATAATCTTATTCAAAGAGGAATATTAAAACCGCAAAAAGGTAAAGGTTATATTGTTTTAAAAAATATTGGTTCATATATGTTTGATCAATATGAAAACTTAACAAAATTAATATCAAATCATGATAAAAATATTTTTTATTTTTATTTAAATAATAAAAAAATTGCTGATTTATCTTTCATTTCACCTTTTATTGATGAAAAAACAACAATTAATGTATTACTAGATGTCTTTAAAATAGTTTTTAGTAAATTGGAAATTGAAGAAATTACATTGAATAAGAGTTATTCACACAATAAAGAATTTCTAATCAATGAATATCATTATTTATGAAATAATAAGGAAGTACTTTCATTAAAATTAAGATGTAATTTACAACATATTGATATTTTTAATTATAAAAAGAATATAGCATTAAAATAATTTTATATAATATTGATATGATTGAAAAGAAAAAATCACATTATTGATTTAAAAAATTCTTCTTTGCATTTAGAGGAATTTTTTCTACACTTAAAGAAGAAAAGTCGATGATTTTTCATATCATTTCAGGAATTGTTTGTATTATTATTGCTTTTGCATTAAAAATTAATACTGATAAGTGAGCTATAATTGCAATAGTAGTTTCAATTGTTATTTGTGTTGAGTTTATTAATACTGCTATTGAAAACTTGGTAGATATGATTTCTTTTAAATATAATTTTAATGCTCGTAAGGTGAAAGATATTGCTGCTGCTGCTACATTAGTAATTGCATGTGGTGCATTAGCTTCCTCATTATTGATTTTTATTCCAAGAATTATTTATTTTGTTCAAAATGGATATCAATAATGGAAAATAAAAATGCAATTGTAACATTTGTAGGTAAACCTAATGTTGGTAAATCAACATTATTTAATGCTATTTTAAATTATAAATGAGCAATAACTTCACACAAACCACAAACTACTAGAAAACAACTTTCAATTAAATTCGATATTAATAAAAATGAACATTTATTATTAGTAGATACTCCAGGATTTCATGATGCTAGAAATAAATTAGATATTTTTTTAAATGATGAAATTAAAAGAACCTTGCAATTTGCTAATGTTGCTTGTTTTATTTTTGATATAACTAGAGAATATGATAAAGAAGATGAAAAGATATTAAAACAATTAAAGAACTATAATATTGAACATTCTATTTTGATTATAAATAAAGCTGAAACTTCTCAACAACATTTAATAGATAATCAGGTTGAAAAATTAAAACAACTTCATCAATTTAGTGATGTGATTCAAATCTCTGCTTTACACAAAATTAATATTGATAAATTAATTAATATTCTTAAAAAATATCTTTCCAATGAAATTGATATTTCATTTTATAGAGAACCTAGTGAAGAATTTATTGTTAGTGAAATTATTAGAGAAAAATGTATTTATTTATTAAAAAAAGAAATTCCATATGGTATTGGTGTGGAAATTTTTAGATTTGAGTACAAAAATAATGTATTAACTATCGAAGCTAATGTGATAGTAGAAAAAGAATCACAAAAACCCATTGTAATTGGTAAAGGTGCAAAAATGATTAAAGAAATTGGAGTAAGATCTAGAAAAGAATTATTAGACATTTATGATTGTAAAATAGTTTTAAATTTATTTGTTAAAGTTAAAAAAGAATGAAGAGATAATGAATATGTAATTAATGAATTAGGATACAAAAAATAATGTCACATGTTATTACAAAAGGATATTTAATAAACAGACAAGAATATAATGTATTTGATGAGATAATCACTATAATCAATGAACATAATTTGAAATTTACTATTTATTGTTCTGGAATTAAAAAAATAAATTCTAAAAATGCAAGAAATCTTGATTATGGAAATTATACTGAATTTGAATTTTTTTATTCAGCTAATAATTTATCTAAACTAAAAAAAGCATTAACCATTAATGAAATGAATGTTGAAAATAAAAATAAAGCCTCATTATCTCTCTTAAATGAATACTATTTTAAGAATGAATTTAAAAAAGAATTTAAGTTTTATCAAAATTGTATTTTATGTATGAATATGAATTTAAATGATTATTTATTAATGCTTTATATTATGGTTCATTTTTTAAAAATAAATGGATTAAAAATTGCCTTTAATTCATGCAATGATTGCGGTGTAATTAATGATTGATTAAATATTAATTTTGATACTTGTTTTTCTTATTGTGATAACTGCTTTAAACCTAAATATAAAATATCTAAAAATATATATAAATTATTATGTGATTTATTTAATAATGATGATATTAATTTATTTGTTATTAATGACATTAATATAAATGAAATAAAAATGGTTTTAAAAATGTTAAACCATTGTTTATGAGTAAATACAGGAATTTTTTTAGATACTATTAAAAACTATTTATAATATTTTTATGGAAGTTAGAATTATCTGTATTGGTAAAATAAAAGATAAAGAATTAAAAGCATTAATTAACAATTATTTATCTAAGATTAATTTTTATAATAAATGTAGTGTTATTGAATTGAAAGAAATAACTTTTAGCAATGAATCTGATACTAATATCAAAAAAATTTTAGGTGAAGAAGCTAAAATAATTCAACCATATTTAGAAAATGCATTCAATATTGTTTTAGCTATTGAAGGAAAAAATATTGATTCTATAGAATTAAGTGATGTTATTGAAAAAACTATAAACTTTTCACATTATAAATTTATAAACTTTATTATTGGTTCATCACACGGTTTAGATCATAGTATAAAAAAATCTAGTAATTTATTATTATCCTTCTCTAAAATGACTTTTCCACACCAATTAATGAGACTTATTTTATTAGAACAAATCTATCGAACTTTTTGTATTATCAAAAATACAAATTATCATAAATAAAAAACTTGTTCATGGAAAGTAAAAAGTGTAACATTTTAACTTTCCATGATCACATAATGTTTTTTTAAACAATTATTATAAACTTTCATGAAAAAGAAATAAAAAAGCAAGAGAAGCAAAAAATTTAATAGAAGA
>CASEPW010000082.1 GCA_949289925.1 uncultured Mycoplasmataceae bacterium | reverse complement strand
ATTATTTATAATAATTTTCTTATCAACCTTCTTATTTAATTCATATATTTTCATTTGTGAGTATGAAATATATAGTGTTTTATTCACTGTTTGTTTTTTTATTATTTCACTGTCTATATATTTACTTCTATCATAAATTTTCTTATACATTAGTATGTAATTACTTATATCTTGTTTGATGTATTTTCAATTTGGAATTATTACATAACCTAAATAAATTAAAATTAAGATTAAGATTAATGATAAAAATGCAGATTCATAACTTGCGTTTCTTTCGTTTAAACTATTTGAGTTAATTACTTGTGAGTAAATTCTAGTGGTTAATGTTTGTCCTGGGTTCAATAATGAAATATGAGCTGATCCTGACAAACCTGCAGTTAAATATAGTGGAGCAGTTTCACTCATGATTCTACCAACAGTTAAAATAGTTGATGAAATTATTGATTTATATGCAACAGGTAAGACAATCTTAGTAATAACAGTTCATTTATTTAATCCCATTGCTATCCCACTTTCTCTTAGTGTTTGAGAAACTTGAGATAATGCTCTTTCAAACATTCTAATAAGAGCAGGTAATACAACTATTGAAATAGTTAGTGCACCAGCTATTAATGATCTACCTATGCTTCCAGAACCTGTTAAACCAAAATATCTTATAAATACTGTTAAACCAAACATCCCAAAAATGATTGATGGTGCTGAAGCTATCGAATCAACAAAGAAGAAAACAATTTTTTTAAATCTTTCATTTCTACAATATTCAACAAGGTAGATTGTAGTAAATAACCCAATAGGAATAGCAATCAATAGGGATAAAGATATAATTAATGCAGTATTTATTAATGCTTGACCTGTAGTATTTTTTGTGTATTCAAAAAATGAAGAATCTAGATTAGTAAATATTACTTCTAGACCATTAATTGTTACATCTAAAATTATCCATGTTAAAAATCCTAATGAAATTAATGCACACAATATTTCTAATGACAAATGTAAGAAATCAATTATTTTAATAGTTTTATCGCTTTGTATTTTTTTTGCAATAAATTGATCTGTTGGTAATACACGACAACTAATACCTAACACTTTATTTTTTAATTCAAAATATATATCTACTAAATTATTTGGAACTCATAAAATTACATATGCAATTTTTTGTTCAATTTTTCTTCATTTTCTAAATGATTTATTGTTTTTATTTTTTTTTGAACTTAAGAACATAGCAATGATATTTAATATCAATACAAATACTAATAAAAAAATACCAAAAAAATATAATACTGATCTTCTTTCAGCACCTCCTGATTCAGAAAACAGATTTGAAGCTATAACTGAACCTAAAGTACCTAAAGATTCTGTAAGAATATTAACTGTTCCATTTAATAACACACTATATGAGTCTGAATTATTTAGAATCATTGATAACGCCATTGTTTCACCAATAGTTCTTCCCATAGCCATGATTACAGCAACAACAATTCCACCTTTTGCCTCTTTTTTAATAATTCTATAAATTGCACTAGTTTTAGTTAAACCCAATGAAATAGGATTTAATAATTGATCTGTATCAATTGAATCATAAGTGTTAATAGTCATCGAAATAATTGTTGGCAAAATCATAAAAGAAAGCATAATAGTTGCATTAAGAATTGTATAAACTGATTCTAAATGAAAAATAAATTTTACAACTACCCCTAATGAACTTAATGCAAATAAACCAAAAACAACTGATGGAATACCTGCTAGTGTTTGAAAAACAATAAATAATCTTTTTGAATTCTTCTCACTCATTCTAAACTTAACAAAAGTTGCAGTTTTTATTCCTATTGGCGTTGCAATAAGTAATGAAATAATCGTTACTAATAGTGTTATTGATAATGGCATTCATATTGATGCTTTACTTTGAGATAAATTAAAGTCCAATGTATTAAAAATATCAAAATTACTAAATGCAGGAGCAGCAGAAATTATTAAAAATACAAAAAGTGAGATAAAAACTAAACAAGTTATCAATGAAACAAGAATAGATATTGTTTTTCCAATCTTTCCCTCTTTTTTAAAATTTTTTAAAAATGATAAAATCTTACCCATTATAACGTCGCCCCAAAATGAAGATTTCCTTGTTTGAAATTTTTATTATTTAATGAATAATCATCAATTCAAAAATTTCATTGATTATTTTCTTCTTCAACTGCCATTGATTTAATTTGCTCTAATGTTAGAGGTTTTATACCTATATCAGCAAAATCTTGTTTTGAAATAAAATTTTCTTTTCCATCCTGTAATCTAGGATTTTTAGGGAATTGAATTGCTATTTGAGATTTAAAATATCATTCTAAAAAAGGAAAATAATTATCAATGATTAGATTATTCTTTATAGATATGATATTATTTATTGGTCTTACTCACATATAATCTAAAGCTATTGATTCATATGAAAGTTTATTATTGTTATATAAAGCAATTTTAAATCCACTTTTTAATATTTCATCAAGGTTGTTTAAAACAAATCCTGTTGATAAATAAGTTATTGCACCATCTTTATTATCATTTAAAACCTTTAATCAAGTTTCTGCATTTGATTCATTAGTTACAATGACATTACCTTTTTTGAAGTTGTATTGGCCATTTTTTAATGCATTTTGAATTTCTTCCTTATTTGTTGGTGCATTACTTGGTTGGCATAAATTAGAATCATTTGCAAATGCATCTGCTGTACCTGATTTAAATGCACCTCCTGATCTAGGATAAGCAAAAATTTGCACATCTCCTGCATTAGGAGTTAAATCATTTAGTGTCATAACTTGACCATCATAATATCCAGTCATAACTTGATATAGTTTTCATATATTATCTTTATTTATGTTTAATTCATTTGTTGCATTCTTTGGTTGTTTATAAATTATTGCAATTCCATCTCAACCAAGAGTGATGGTTTTTAAATTATTACTAATTCAATTTTCATTATATCTCCCTTTATTTTCTCCAACATAACCTACTTCATTAGGTTTTGGATTTCTTGATGTATTACCAATTTGTGTATAACCATATGCGATAGATTCGATTCCTGTTGATGAACCACCAGCATCAATAATTAAATCAAAATTACTATTAATTTTGTTTTGATAAACATTTGCAATTTTTTCTAAAATAGGTTTTACTGCTGATGAACCAACAGAGAATAAAATAGGATTCTTACTTGCTATAACTGTCTTTACAATAACAGGAATAGAAATACCAATTATTATTACTGATAGAATTATCAATGATTTAAATTTTTTTATTGAATTTATAATGGGTTTAAAATTCATTTTAATTTATTATATACACATAATAAGAAAAAAATATTTTTTTTTATATAAATTATCATTGGAAAGTTAAAATTTAACACTTTCATAGGATTCTTTGGAAAGATAAAATTTAACACTTTTATAACTATAATTATTAGT
>CASEPW010000081.1 GCA_949289925.1 uncultured Mycoplasmataceae bacterium | reverse complement strand
TTTGCTGTCTATTTAATCAACATAAACCTAATTTAGGGAATGAAACACAGACTCTTTTAATTTTTTTACCATCTGCAGTTTCACTAATTGATTCTTTTTTAATGTTTTTTTCATTTAAGAAAACTTGTATATATTTTTTTTCCATATTTTTGGACTCCTTCTTGATTTTTACTAATCTATATTCATATAGATTTAGTAGTCTTTAAGAACTTTTCCAAAAAGCTACTACCAACAACACACAACATCTTTCCAATAACAATTAGAAGGATTATATGATATAATTAATGTAGTATATATATATATATATGTATGTATATTGTATATGCTCATAAATTTTTTGAAAGGTATAATATGAAAAATATTAAATCATTGAAATATTTATTAGGTATTGCATTAAGTGCATTAGCAATTGTTCCAACTTCAATTGCAATGGTATCTTGTGGAGCATCAACAATTAATACTACAACTGCTAAAATCAAAACTATTAATGTTGATTCAACACATTCAATATGCACACCAGCAACATTAGAATTGCACAAACGTGAATTACAAGAATATATTATTAACCACCAATCAGAATTATTTAATAATTTACCTAATGTATTAATTGCAGATGATGTTGTAATTGGCACAATTCAAGTTATAAGTCCAAAAGCTACAACTGTCTCAGTTGAAATTACATTAAAAAATGTATTTAATAATAATCAAATTGCTGACAAAACATTTATATTCACAATTCATGGATTAACCCCACAAATTGAAGATCAAAAAATTGAAAATTTAAAACAAGCATTATTAGGTATTACAATTGATAATTATCAAGAATATTTTGATGGGGCAAATTTTTTACAAGATACTAAAAATTCAGGAAGAATGACTATCAGTAAATTATCCCAATTAATGGATATAGAAGAAAACAAACTGGAATCTGTAACTTTTAAAAAAGCTAAAACTGAATCTGAAAATGGAATGTTAAATGTAGATATTAATATTGATTTAGCAGAAAATATATTATACAACAATGAAAATATTATTTCATTAACTGATGTTCCAACAGGTATGTTTGATCCCAATTCTAATTTTAATACTAGGACCTTGTTTTGAATACGGGGTTATAATTATACTTGATTTTCTTTAAATATTGATAATGTAAATAATTATATTGAAAATGTATCAAATAAATTATATGTTCCTGCTAGTGTTGATAGAATTACTAATTCAGAAAATAGTATAGGTGTTGGAATTGATGCATTAATATCACCAATAGAATTAATATTTAAATATTCATCTGTTGCATCAGTGTTTGATAATCCAAGTTTATGAAGGGGAGTTAATAATGTTTCAGTGCTAGATTTTAGTTATACAAATGTTAATATTAATGCTTCAATTAATACAAATATGTTTAGAGATATGCGTGATTTAACAACTATAAAATTTAATAACAATAATGCAATTACAGGTATACCTGGTCAAATGGTTGAATGATCGTCGTCATTAAAATTAGTAGATTTTAGTAATTGTGAAAAATTAAATACTATTAATTGAAACTCATTTAGAAATTGTCAAAATTTATCAGTAGCAAATTTTTCTAATTCACCAATTACAAATATTAATTCAAATGCATTTGCAAATTGTTCAAAACTTGTTGAATTAGATTTTAGTTGTGCAACATTACAAAATGTTGATGCAACTGCTTTTAGTGGATGTTCTGGTTTAAAAACAATTTATGTAAAAGATGAACCAAGTCAACAATTATTAACTCAAAATTTGAATAATGTAGGTTTAACTGAAGTAAAAGTAATTATTAAATAAGTATTTTATGAATAAATAATTGATATTTTAAAATTATCTGCTTGCAATAAAAACAATGAATATTTAATCGAAACATATAAACTTAATACTAATAAAGATGGACTATATGAAATTAGTATGTTGTATTAATTGTTTTTTTGTATTCATCTTTGTTATAAGTAAAAACAATATGCTTGTCTATTTTGTTGGCATTAAGT
>CASEPW010000080.1 GCA_949289925.1 uncultured Mycoplasmataceae bacterium | reverse complement strand
ATTTGATGATAGATTATAATTTTAATATCAAGGATTAATAGTTTTTATACTTTTTAATGTTAATCCTTAAAAGTAGTTTCCCCAAAATTATCTACACTTCTTTTTTATGATTAAATATAAAATGTAGTTATAAAAACTGTTAAATTTTATCTTTCCAATAACATTATAAAAAATCTTTATATTTGTTTTCCGTTTAATGAAAATCTACTAGCTGAAGTTATTTTGACATTAGCAAACTCACCAGGCTTTGCATTTCCATCGAAATTAACAACTTTTCATTCTTTTGAATACCCAGTTAATTTATTAGGGTTAGATTTAGAAGGCCCTTCAACCAAAACCTCAACTACTTTATTAACAAATTTTTGATTATTTTCAGAAGCATATTTTTTTACAAGTTCATTTAATTCAGCTAATCTTTTTTTCTTTGTTTCTTTATTTATTTTATCTTCCATAATTGCTGCAGGAGTATTTTCTCTTTTTGAATAAATAAAAGTATATGCGTTATCGTATTTAATTTTTTTATAAAGATCTAAAGTTTTTTTAAAATCTTTATCTGTTTCATTTGGAAAACCAACAATTAAATCTGTAGTAATAGCACATGAAGGCAAATTCTTTCTTATATATTCAACTTTTTCTATATAATCGTCAATTTTCATTTGTCTATTCATTTTAAATAAAATTTCTTCACTACCTGATTGAATAGGTAAATGAAAATATGGCATAATATTTTCATATTTTTTAGCAATATCAACAATTCTATTGTCTCAATTTCAAGGATTTGATGTTGCAAATCTTATCCTTTTTATTCCTGTTTTAGCAACTTCTTCTAATAAGTCAGCAAAAGATATATTACTATTTTCAAAATCTTTTCCATAAGAATTAACATTTTGGCCTAACAATGTTATTTCCTTATAACCTTGTGAAATTAATCCATTAACTTCATTCAAAATATCTTGCATTTCTCTACTTCTAATTTTCCCTCTTGTATATGGGACAATGCAATATGTACAAAATTTATCACAACCATACATTATATTAACTCAAGCTTTAATGTTGTTATCTCTAATTACTGGTGTGTCTTCAATTACATTTCCTTCTTGAGATCAAACATCAACAATCATTTGTTTTTCATATTTAACTCTTTCAATAATATTAGCTAATTCATGTATATTATGTGTACCTATAACAAAATCTACGTGTTGATACTTAGTTAATATTTTATTAACAACACTTTCAGATTGTCCCATACAACCTGTCATTCCTAAAATCATATTAGGATTTTTAATTTTAGACGATTTAAGTAATCCAAATTCACCAAATACTTTATTTTCAGCATTTTCTCTAATTGCACAAGTATTTAAAATTACAAGATCAGCATTCATGATATCATCTGTTCATTTATAACTCATATCTTCACAAATACCTTTTAATGTTTCACTATCTCTAACATTTGATTGGCAACCATATGTTCTAATGTGATATGTTTTGTTTTTTCCAAAATCTTTCATATTTTCATTAAAGACATAGGCTTTTTTTATAATTTTTGCTTTTTCAAGTCTACTTCTTGCTAATTTAGAACTAGGTAATTTAAAATTGCTTGTATCTATTTTTCTTCTCTTCATGTTTATAAATTATATAACAAAATTACATAATTTATTGTTTTATTAATATATAATATTAAATTATGAAAAAAATGTTATCTGCTATTCAACCAACGAATGATCTTACAATTGGTAATTATTTAGGCGCAATTACTAATTTTGTCAAATTTCAAGATGAATTTGAAAATATTATTTTTATTGCTGATTTACATGCGTTAACTACTGAATTTAAGAAAGATGTTAATGAAATGTCAATTAATATCCTTAAATATTACCTAGCATCTGGATTAAATCCTGAAAAAACAATCATTTTTAAACAATCAGATGTTATTGAACATACATTTTTATCATATTTATTAACTTGTAATACAACAATTGGTGAATTAAATAGAATGACACAATTTAAAGATAAGAGTTCAAAAATTAAAAATGCTAATGGTACAGAATACATTCCAACAGGATTATTGGTGTATCCTATTTTGATGGCTGCTGACATTCTTTTATATAATCCTAATGTTGTTGTTGTTGGTAGTGATCAAAAACAACATTTAGAATTAACAAGAAATTTAGCAACAAGAGTAAATAATAAATTAAAAAAAGATTTCTTTATAGTACCTAAACCATATATAGCAAAATTTGGTGCAAGAATTATGGATTTGCAAGACCCAAGTAAAAAAATGTCTAAATCTAGTGAAAATAAAAAAGGAACCATTTTTTTATCTGATAGTGAAAAAGATGTTGAACAAAAAATTAAATCAGCATTAACCGATAGTTTAAATAGAATTAAATATGATGTAGAAAATCAACCAGGTATTAGTAATTTAATAACAATTTATCATTTAATTTCAAATTTATCAATTGAAGAAATTGAAAATAGATATAGAAATATAGAAAATTATGGAGTTTTCAAAAAAGATTTAATTGCTTTAGTTAATAATTTATTAAAAGATATACAATTAAAAAAAGAAAATATTTCAGATTCATATGCTTTGGATGTTTTAAAAAAAGGAAAAGAAAAAGCTAAAACCATTGCTAACAACACAATAGATAATTTAAAGAAAGAAATGAGGTTATAATGAAAAAAGAAAAATTTTTAATCGCATGTGATCTTGATGGAACATTATTAAAAAATTATGAAGAAATAACAAAATATACAGAAGATGTTATTAAAAAAGTTATCAAGAATGGTCATATTTTTTGTCTTGTAACAGGTAGACCGTATAGAGGTTCATATAATTTTTATAATCAATTAAAATTAGATACAATATTAGTTAATCAAAATGGTTCATATATAACTAATCCTACAGATGAAAAATTTGTACCAATCATCCAAACATTTCAAAAAAGAATTTGCCATGAAATTTTAAAAAATAATGTAATTAAAAAATTTATTAAAAATGCATTAATTGAAGGTGTTAATAAAGGATGATTATTAAATAAAATTGATGATAATCTTACTAAAATGGAATTGTTTAATATGTTTCATATTAAAGACAGAGATATTTCTATTATTAATAATAATATTGAAGAAATTGATACAGATATTTCATCAATTCTATTACATATAGATCAAAAAGATCTTGAAAATTTTAATATTTTATTATTTGAAATTAAAAAAATAGCACCAACATTAGTTGTAAGAAATTGATCTTTAAAAAATAATGGTAGTATTATTGAAATAAATTCAGATTTTGCTTCAAAAAGAAATGCTTTAAAATTCTTATCCTCTTATTATGGTATTCCACCTGAAAATTGTATTGCATTAGGTGATGGAGATAATGATGCATCAATGTTAGATTATGCAACATGAGGTTTTGCAATGAAAAATGCTTCACAAGCGGCTAGACTGTCTGCTAGATATATGACTTCTTATTCTTCAGATGAAGATGGTGTAGCAAAAGAATTAGAAAAATTTTTGAAAATATAGCTATATTTTTTTTAGAAAATCTATTTCTTTTAATTTAAATCTTTTACCATTTAAATAATATAAATAATTGTTATTATCATGTATTTTAAATTCAATCTTGTATGCTGTTAAAGCTTGATGATTAAATCTAGTATCTTTATCAAAATTTTTCTTTATATACTTTTTTTCACCAACAATAGGATGATTAATATAATTCATATGTGCCCTAATTTGGTGTGTTCTACCTGTGATAAGTACTATTTCTAATAAACTATATTTTTTAAATTCTTTTACTACTGTATATTTTGTAGAAATAGCTTTTGCATCATTATTTTTTTTATCAATAATTTTTACTAATGATGATTTTTTATCTTTAATTAAAAATGCATTTAATGTATCAGTTTTTTTTTCTAAATGACCATAAACTAGTGCTTGGTAATATTTTATTATTTCGTTATTTTTAAATATTTCATACATTGCATCAAATGCTTTTTTACTTTTTGCAACTATCACAATTCCATTAGTATTTGTGTCTAATCTATGAACAAGTAATAGATTTTCATTATTTAATTGTTTTTTTAATATTGATATTAAATCAATTCCTTTATCCACATTCATACATTCAATACCAGTTGGTTTATCAACAATTAATATATTTTCATCATCATATATAATAGGTATTTGTTTATAATTTTCATTAAAGTAAATTGTAATTTCATCATCTAATTTTAAAATATAATTGTGTTCAACTTTTTTATTGTTTACTTTGATTTTATTCTGTCTTATGTATTTAAAAATTAGTGTGTTATTTAGTCATTTTAATTGACTTATTAAGTATTTATCTAATCTTTGATTAGAATTATTAATATCAATTTTTCATTTTTTCATATTTTTATTGTATAATAAAGATAATAAAAAAGGAATGTTATAATAGGTTAACGCTTGTTATGACTAAATGCTAAATGAAAGGATTAAGATGGCAGTTTCAAAATCAACAAAAGCAGAGTTAGTTAAAAAATTTGGTGGCAACGATAAGAATACAGGTTGTATTGAAGTTCAAGTTGCAATTTTAACAGCTGAAATTGAATCATTAACTAACCACATGATTGAAAACAAGAAAGACAAACACTCTAAACGTGGTCTTTATAAAAAAGTTTCAAGGAGAAAATCATTACTAAAATACTTATCTTCAAATGATATTGAAAGATACCGTAAATTAATTAAAGAATTAAATATTAGAGGCTAATCGTGTTTGGTATTAAGAAATTAATAGCTTCTATAGTTAGTTCATCATTGGTTGTAGGGGCAACTGTTACTGCACCTATTGTTGTTACACAAATGAATAACCATGAATCTTTACCATCAGATATGAGTGGTATTCCCGATAGTAAAAGATATTTTTGATTAAAAAGTGAATCTGGTTTAAGTTTGAAGTTTAATGATATTGATGAAGCAGTTGATTTTATTTTGGGTAATAAAAATATCTCTGGATTTAATTCTGGTAACACAACAAAATATGAATCATATATAGGAGATTTTAATTCTGCAACTAATTCATTGTTTAATAATGTTGATGTTTCTAATTTATATGCTTATAAGAAAGAATATATTAAAGATGCTTATAAAACTATAAATGGTGGTTATGTTGATGATTTATATTTTGCAGCTAAGTCTTATTTGGAAAAATATAGATTTTTGTGAATGGATCAAGAAGGTGAATTGTATACAAAACAATCTGATGCTATTGCAGCAAATAAAGTTATATCAGAAAGTAAAACTTTAGGTGTTTCATTCTACCGTATATGAGATAATTATGCAAATAAAGAAGTTTATATTAATCCTTTAAATACAGATGATATTAATATTTTTAAAAAAATAGCATTAAGAAATTTAGGTTATAATAGTGCTAATGAATCATTTGATGTTATTAAATTATTTGGTACAGAAAATAAATTTGTTCCTATTAATTCAATTTTTGAAAGTGGTTCATATGATTCTTTTGTAAACACAACATATGAATTATTAAGAACTTTTTCAAAATATAAAAATCAAATAACTTATAATGTAGGGGCAACACTTACTAATAACACATGAAGTCTTAGATCTAAGACTAAATATAAAAGATATAGTGTTCCAGGAGCTAGTGCTTCAGGTTCAAATGCTAGTTATTATTTACCATCAAACGATAGTAATGATCAAACTAATGCTAACTTTAGTTACGAAATATATGAATATGATAAAAATACAGGTAATGAAAAAAAATCAATACCATTTATTTAAATAATTTATCTAAAGATGATTTTATTAACAAAGCTAATATTTTTGTTTATAACAATCATTTTGATGATGCAACTAACAAAACTGATCATAAATGAACTGGTGAATTATTTGGTTCGTATCCAAGAAAAGAATATATATTAGATTCAAATGGTAAAAACTATACTTTAGATTTAAATGATAAAATATATAAATTTAATATTAATCGTTATGATAATCAATTGAATTATTATATTTTTGGTGATCAATTAAGACTTATGAGTGATGAATCAGGAAAAAAATCATCAGCATTTACACTAAGTGTTACAACTAGTACTGACAATATTGACAAGAAAAATTTGAAAAAAGAAATTGTTGATATATTAATTAATAATATGGTATTAAAAAACACTAATTTTGATTTTATTAATTCATTAAATCCAAGTGCAACTGCAAATATTGAAAATCTTGTTATTAGTGAAGTATCTGCATTGGCAGATAAATTAATTAATAGTTTTTACTCTTCATTATCACAAACTTATTTAAATCATGGTGAAAATCCTGAAAATATAACTAAAGATTTAACAAGTGTTCTTAAATCTGATATTACAGATGTAAGTTCACGTGCAGCTAAGTTAAAGCAATTGAGCAATGAATGATGAGTAGAAACTCTTTATAGAGAAAATGTTTTCAATAATTTAGAAAATTTCTATATTAATTTATATAAATCAATAGAAGGTGATTCAGATTTAAATTCAATTACTATAACATACAATTCAATTCCTGTATTTATGATAGAAAATGTTTCTGATATTATAAATTTAAGTGATAACAAAAATGAAATGATTGCTTCTTTAAAAGGATGAGTTAATTCAGAAAATTATGATGAAAAAAGAATGATTAACATTAGTAATAAAATTGTTTTTGAAGATAAAATTGCTAATTTTTCATTATCAAAAAATAATAAATCTATGACTGAATTGCAAAGACCATCTTCAACTGATAAATTAAAAAAAGTTAAACTATCTAATGATTTTACAGAAACTGAAATTAATAAATTCCAACATTTATTATTAACACAAGATGATAAGCCTGAATTATTTGTTAATGACACAGGTGTAAATTCTTCTATGGATTTATACAATGACAATATAAATAAAATAAGTCAAACAAAAAATGCAGAAAATTATATTTCAAAAATTAATGAAGAATCATTGATTAATGTTAACAATGTATTAAGATTATATGAAAAACTACCAAGTGATAATTTATCACAATTTAAATTGAATCCATTACCTGTAAACTATGGAGAAACTAGAATGGTTACTGGTTTATTTAATCCATCAGTTTATAATAGAAGTTTAATTTTTTATAAGAGTGAATTAAGTTCTATTATTAAATATGCTGATCTGATTGAAGTCCCTGTTGTTGATATTGACGGTAAAACATACTTTTTAGCACATATTGCAAATGGTGAAAATTCTACTGTACTAACAGGAAATTTAGATGAAATGTTAAACAATGCAACTAATAATATTCTTTCAAAAATCAAATCATCTAATGAATTTGTTTTTTATGTTGATCCAAATACAAATGAGAAAAAATTAGTGAATAAGAATATTAAAGTTATTTGTAGTGTAAATTTTAATGGTAATTTAATGGATGAACTTTGACCAAATAATAGTTTAATACATCAAGATAAAATGTATTTCTTACAATATTGTGATTTATATAATTATGTTAAAACTGTTCTTGCAAAGAATGGTGTTGAGTCGAACACTAATCCATATTAAAAATATCATTTTACATAATTAAAGATACTCATTACATAGAAATTTTCTTTTTTATTATTCCAATTTTACTACAACATACATACACATTAACTAAATGATTAGATAATTCATCAATTGAAATATTTTCTAGCATAAATACTGTTGTTGGTTCACCATTTTTATTTAATTTTCTAGTATAGATAATACTATTATCAATTTCTAATGATATAAACTTAATGAATTCTTCATCATTCATTGGATGATTATCATTTTTTCCAACTTTTATAATTATGTAATTTTTATTTGTTGAAAATGTGATAAAATGTTCATCGTCCTCATATTCATCTAATACTTTAATTTCAATTAGTTCATCTCTATTTAAATCATTAATTTGACTTTCGTCATATATCTCATTATTTAATTCAAAGAATCTCATAAAATTATTATAGCATATTATTTTAAATT